>CAZCER010000033.1:14608-15493 GCA_964497385.1 uncultured Armatimonadia bacterium
TCCCGGCCCGACCACCCCACCCTCCCCCGCCCACCGACAAGCCACGCTTCCGGCGCAGCCCTCCGACGCGAGGGCGCGGTAGACCGCCTCCCGGTCTCGCCCGAGCGAGCCGAGGTCGCCCAGGCTCCAAACGACCGGCTTGGCGGGCGCGACGGCCGCAAGCCAGGCGGACAGCAGTCCCAGCGGCGGCCCCATGGGGCCCGGGCACGGCGCGGACAGGAAGTCCACCTCCACCGCGCCCACCAGGAGGTCAGCGGGGCGCGGGGCGGGGCCCGCCGACGCATCCCGCCGCGCGGTGAGGAGCGCTCCGCCGGTGAGACCTCGCACGAGAGCGCACCGCTGGGAGACCTCCCACGAGAGCTTGGCCATGGCCTCGGCCCGGCCGGCGTCGTCCATCCCCGCGGGCGGAGCCATCCAGAGCACCTCATAGGCGAAGGGCTCCATGCCCGCCGCCTTGGCCGCGCGAGCGCGGTTCAACAGCGCGTCCCGACCCGCTTCGCCGGGCTCCCCGAACGCACGCGAGACGAGGACCGCGATGCGCCTCCTCCGGCAGCGAGTCACGAAGTCGGCGAGGCACCCGGCCTGCGAGGCCGCCGCGTACTCGACCCGCACCAGGTCGCCTCCGAGTCGCTCGAGGAGCGCCAGATCCGTCTCGGTCTCGGCAGGGTCGTACCAGCCGGGGAGCAGCCAGGCGTCCTTCCCCGGAGGGCTGTGGGTCGGGCTGTAGTCGAACCCGCGCGGCCGCACGACGCGGTCCCCGGCGCGGAAAGCGCGGTCAGGAGGCGACACCGCCGTCCGGTCCTCGGGGAGGGGCGGCGCGATGACCGTGAAGGGCTGCTCGATCCGGTCCCCGACCGCCCCGCCGCACGTGAGCGTGGTGTGCAG
>CAZCER010000034.1:0-5349 GCA_964497385.1 uncultured Armatimonadia bacterium
CCAGAGCGACCCCGCGCCGGCGTCCACGACGAGCGCCACGAAGCGCCAGCCACCGTCCACTAGACTGATGTTCGAGCGCACGTGGTCGGGCTCGAAGCCGGGCAGGTAGGCCGCGAGCACGCCGCTTCCGGGTTCGGTGAAGATCTCCCAGTGCGCGGACGAGCCCTTGGTCTCGTTGGCGATGAGGATGTTGTAGTGGTCTTTCGATTCAAGCCGGGCCCAGAGTTCGACCGTGAACGAGCCGGGCGAATAGGCTCCGGCGGCATCGACCGTGGGCACGCTCTCAAGAAGACTCGGCGCGGCGGCGAAGCGCTCCGCCGGCGAGTCGGCCCATGCCGCGGCGAGCGCCACCATGGCCCATGCGGCGAGGTACAAGGCAATCCGTGGGTTCACGGCGTCCCTCCGCTTCCGTGCGCACTACGGCGCTGAGCGCTGATACGCGGAGGAGGGGAGGGATTCCTCGGAGCGGCGAGAGCGCAGTCTCAACCCATGACATCGCGCAAGGCCGCCGTGAAGACCTCGTGACGGTAGTCGACGCTGCCGCTCTGGCGGAGCGCGAGGCGGATCGCGCGGCTGCCCGCAGCCGACGCCGACCCGAACAACCGTCTCGCCGCCTCGCGAGGAGCCTGCGCGTGGGGGTGCCGCTCGTAGCGGGCTCGCAAGACGCGGCTCCGCGCGAGTTCGTCTTCGGCAAGCATGGCGATCAGGAGGTACACGTCGAGCGCGTGACGCGACTCGGACTGAGTCGCACCGGCGCCGGGGCTCTCCAGGTCGTCGCGCGCCGCAGCCACTTTGAGGTTGAGCCACGCATAGGCGTTCGGGATGGCGACCGTCGCTGCCACCTCGCTGCCATCTGTCCGACGGCCATGGACGTGTACATGGTCCGGCTCGTCTTCCACGGCGAAGGCCTCCGGCGCCGCGTGCGCGTGCAGGTTCGCCGGTGAGCCAGCGCCCACTCGCGGTCGGCGCACGCGTACGTGCCCGGCCTCGGCCTCTTCAGGCAGGCGCGCGAGCAGGTCCACCTTCAGCCTGGGCACGGGCGAGCCGGCGAACAGCGGCTTGTCGAACTGCATCTTGGGCACCAGCTCGGCGTAGCCGAGCCAGTCGAGGTGGGCCCGGATGGAGCTTCCCTGCTCAGGCCGGATGAAGCACTGCAGCCTGAGGAAGAAGTCTAGGTCCGTGGTGGCGCGGGCGCCCGGTACGTCGCCGAGAAGCGTCTGTGTGGCCCGTTCGAGCACTGACCGCTGCTTCACGCGCAGGCCGTAGCCTCCCGCCAGGATGAGTCCGTCCGCAGCATCCGGCGAAGACATGATGTCCAGCAGATGCGGCAGAAGCGGGTCGCTCACGACGGACCCACCTCCCCGGCGAGTAGCCGCTCCCGCATGACCTCCGCCGCCTGTCGTTCCCTCGGGCCTCCTGCGGTGAGTTCCAGCCATACCTGGACGGGCGAAGCCCAGACCGCGGCGCCCTCGGGGCGGCTATCGAAGTAGGGCGCGGCGCCAGCCTCCTCGACCAACTCCAGGTTGGGGAACAGGGGCGTCTCGGTGGCCTGCGCGACGTCGGTGGCGAGGGCGCCGTCTGTGACGCACACGCCGAGCACCGCGTCGGCGCTGAGAGCCCCGTACCGCTGGGCGGACGCGGTCCCCGTGGCCGCGTACCGGAACTGCGAGTCCGAGCCGGCTCGCGCGCGCAGGCGCCGCCACACCTCTGCCGGGGGCAGATCGGTGCGCAGCCGGACCCGTTCCCCTCGGCTGCGGGTGAAGCGATTCGCGAGCCTCTCCATGAGCCGCGGTCCATCGGCCAACTCCAGCGCGCGGCCATCGCGCTCCACAAGCAGTTCGTCTTCGAGAGCCGAGACCACCTTGGACACTGTACCGAGGCTCAGCCTTCCCGATGGCATGCGCTCCACGACGAACCGATGCAGACCGGTAAGC
This sequence comes from uncultured Armatimonadia bacterium, assembly GCA_964497385.1. Taxonomy (GTDB): domain Bacteria; phylum Armatimonadota; class Zipacnadia; order UBA1398; family UBA1398; genus CAZCER01. The sequence goes on from CAZCER010000034.1 coordinate 1,935, forward strand.
GACTCGTGCCTCCGTCGGAGCAGGAACGAGCGGGCGACAAGCGAGCTGACTCCAGCGAACACGTCGCGTATGGGCTGCGACTCACGGAACACGTTGGGCTGCCCGGAACGCCAGTACCGGAAGTCCGGCGCCGCGATGACCGCATTCCCGCAGAGATCGATGCCGCTCACCCCCTCGCGGTCGAGACTCGCCAGGCGCTCTTCGCTGAGAAACGGCACGATGACGAGTGGCCGGGCACCCACCAGACGCGCAGCTCGCTCGGACTGCGCGACGGCTGCCTCCACAATCCGCGGCGTGCTCCGTGCGCGGACCTCGCACGCGAACAGGCACCTGCGGTCACCCCACCGGACGCACACCATCGCGTCCGGTCGCACGTCGCCGGCACGCGCGCCCTCGTCGTCGAGCACTTCCACCCGCACCGGCAGCAGTTCGAGCAACCTCAGTGCCCCGAGCACCTCGGCCCGCGATGACGGTGTTTGCCTGTAAATGCGAGTTTTCCTATTCACGAAAACAGTATGACACAAAAAAACAGGTCGCGCAACCTCGACGGGTCACTCCACCACGACGCCTCCGGCGCCCGCGCCGGTGACCTCACCGATCTCCGCCGCGTCGACGCCCCTGCCGAGGAGGGCGTCCAGGAGCGGCTCCGCGTCCGACTCGGTGACGGAGAGCAGAAGCCCGCCCGACGTCTGCGCGTCGCAGAGCAGAAGGCGTTGCCATTCCTCGAGATCGTCCGACCAGCGCACCGCGTCCGCGACCGCGAGCTTGTTCCGACGCGAGCCGCCGGGGAAGGAGTCCGCGCGCGCCGCGTCCTCCGCGCCGTCGATGACCGGAACGTCCGCCGCGCGCACCCGCGCGTTCACCCCGCTCGCGGCAACCATCTCGCGTAGGTGCCCGAGCAGGCCGAACCCCGTCACATCCGTGCAGGCGTGCACCGCGAAGCGCGCGGCCGTCTCGGCCGCGGAGCGGTTGAGGGTCGTCATCACGGCGATGGCCGCGTCGAGCGCCGAAGCGGGGGCCTCGTCGTTTTTCGCGGCGGTCGTGATGACGCCGGATCCAATCGGTTTGGTCAGGATCAAACGGTCACCCGGCCGCGCGCCCGCGTTCCGGAGTATGCGGTCCGGGTGGACGACGCCGGTCACCGCAAGACCGTACTTGGGCTCCTTGTCGTCGATCGTGTGGCCGCCGATGACAGGCGCTTCGGCCTCGCTCATCTTCGCCATCCCGCCGCGGAGAATGTCCTGGAGGACCGAGAGCGGCAGACAGCCCTGGGGGAAGGCGACCACGTTCAGGGCGCAGACGGGCTTCGCCCCCATGGCGTAGACGTCGCTCACCGAGTTGGCGGCGGCGATCATCCCGAAGGCGCGAGGGTCGTCCACCACCGGGGTGATGAAGTCCACCGTTTGGACGATCGCGAGGTCGGCGGAGAGACGGTACACACCCGCGTCGTCCGCCGTGGAGGAGCCCACGAGGACGTTCGGGTCGGCGATCTGCGGCAAACCGGACAGGACCTGTCCGAGGTCGGCTGGGCCGAGTTTGGCCGCTCAGCCAGCCGCGCCGGCAAGCGCCGTCAGTCGGATCCGCTCTCGATCGGACACGGGGCGATCCTCCCTTCGTGGGACCGGGCAGAGCATAGCGGAAAGCCTCGCGCCGGACAACCCTTCCTCGCGCCGAGCCTTAACTCGTTCGTAACGGACCGCCCGGACGGGAGTCTGATTGTACGGGCCAGTTCGGGAGGACGCGCGCCGCTCCGCGCGGAGCGAGTGAGGCTGCGCGGACCGCCCTACGGGGAGGTGACGCACATGGCGTGCATCGCCGAGTTCCACGCTCCGCCAGGCGCCAGTCGCCTTGCCGTCCTGGTGCCGCTGATGGAACACCCGGAACGCGCGATGCCGCTGCGCACTCTCGCCGACACCGCGCACGCCGACGCCGATGACGCCCGGCGCGAACTCGACGAACTCATCCGCCTGGGGCTCGCCATGGAGATGAGCACCGACGCGGGCGCGACGCTCTACCGGCTGTCCCACAATCCCACCGCGCATCGCGTCGCCGCCGAGTTCCGCCGCAACCGCGCCCTCTTTGGAGCCGCCACTACAGCCTTGTGCGACGCTCTTCTGCGGGGGACGACCCGTGCGGCTCGGCAGCCGCCTCATCCGAGTCCCGCCGGTGCGGGCGGCCCTTCCCCGCGAGGCGCGACGCCTTCCAAAGCCAGCGCCAGGCTGTGAGCCGCCGCCCGCGCGCCCGGTGACACCGCGCCAGAAGCAGCATGGAGTCCCGCAGGGCCGAGCGCTCCGAGGTGGATTCCACAATCGAGTAATGCTCCCGCGCCGCCTCCAAAGCCGCCTCGCTCCGACCCAGTTCCAGCTCGCAGTTCGCAAGACTGCGAAGAGCCACCGCCATCGGCTCCCGGACGCCCTCCTCGCGGAACTGCGGGATGAGCCGACGCCAGACCTTCGCGGCGGCCGCGTAGTCGCCGAGGCGCTCCTTGGTGAGCCCGAGCGTGATCCGCCAATGGTCCAGCGCGGCGCCCGGAGTTTGCTCCGCCTTCGGGAGCCACTCCTCGATGGCCTCCGCCGCCTCCGGCAGCATCCGCATCATGAGGAGCGCCCCGATGCGAGCCTCCCCCGCCTCGAGCGCGGCCGAAACGTGACCCGTCGCCTCCGCGAGTTCGCCGATGCGCAGGGCGCAGGCGTGAAGGTCCGCGGGGCGGTTGGCGCGGCGGGCGAGATCCGCGAGGGCCCACAGGCACGACATCTCCGCCCGCACGTTGGCCTGCGCCTTGGCGAGTTCCATGCGCCGGTTCACGAAAACGCGCGCTTCGTCCAGGCGCTCCTGGTCCGCCGTGACCTGAGCCAGAGCCTCCAGAGCGCGATCGCGTCCGGAGGCGTCCTCCATGTCGATGGCGCGCTGCAGATACTCGCTGTGACAGCGCTCGGCGGCCACCAGATTCCCGGAGTGGTGGTAGGCCGCGCCCAGGGAGTACAGCACCCGGGCAAGCTGGCGCGCGTCGCCGAGACAGCGCAACGCGTGAGCGGCGCGCTCGCATTGCTCGAAGCCGCGCTCGAGCTGGTTGCTCGAGATGAGGGCCGCTCCGAACTGGGCTCGAGCCTCGGCCTCGTTGTGCCGCATGCCGCTGAGGCTGTACAGCTCCGCGGCCTGTTCATAGCACCGCGCCGCGTCCTCCGGAAAGCCTCGCCCTTCGTGGACGGAGGCCATCATCTTCAGGGCCCGGCACTGCTGATCCCGGTTGCCCATTCGGGCGTAGCAGCGGCTCGCCGTCTCGGCGTGCTTCAGGGCGGGCGTCCACTGGCCCAGGTCGCCGTAGATCTCCGCGGCCCAGAGATGCATCCGGGCGAGTCCCGCCTCGTCCGAAGCGCCCTCCAGAAGGCGCGCCGCCGCCTCGAAACGCTCGAGG
>CAZCER010000034.1:5359-15335 GCA_964497385.1 uncultured Armatimonadia bacterium
GGCCCTCGGGAACGCGCCCCGTCGCGGCCAAGGCGCTCGCGCAAGTCATCAGCACGCTGCTCTCGGAGCGCACGTCCTCACAGAGCACAAACAGCGCGCGAGAACGCTCGGCGGCCTCCAGCCCCTCGGTCGTGCGCCGGCACTCGAAGAGCGCCGCCGCGAGGTGCAGCCAGGAGTTCGCCTCCTCGCGCGTGTTGCTCATGGCCGAAAGGATGGGAATGCTCGCCCGATGGTTCTCCGCGCACTCCGCCCACTCGCCTTGCTGCGCGCGGATCTCCGCCATCGCGCGAAGGGCGCGCCACTGGGCGTCATGCTCATCGCCCTCGCGCGCGCGATCCAGCGCGCGGCGAAGCAGCGTCAGCGCCTCGGCGAGACGCCCCATCTCGGCCTCGAACTGCGCCGCGAGCATTTCGGCCTGGATGAGGCCCGACGAGTGACCGACGGCGTCCCACTCCCAGATGGACTCGCTCAGAAAGCGCAATCCGTCGTCGATGCTGCCGCTCTGCCCGTGCATGCGGCCGAGTTGGAACAACGACCAGGCGATGCCCTCGCGGTCTCCGCCGCTGCGGGCGGCGAGGAGGCATTCGCGGAACTGCGCGGCGGCGTAGTCGAGCTTGCCTTGATCGGCGTAGATGAGGCCCAGACCCGCGTGAGCGCGCGCCTCGCGCTTCGGGTCGCCGGCCGACTGAGCCTCGTCGATCTCGGCTTCGAAGTGGCGGACCGCGCGCTCGCGAGGGTCGAGATCCTCGTCACCGGTCTCCCAGTCTTCATTCATCGGGTCAGCTCCTCAGCGGGGGAGGCGCACACACGCAAACAGACGCCCGGCGGAGCGGAGCCGGGCCCGAGCGATCGGACGAGGTGAAGGCCCTTACCAGCGCACCATGTTCTTGCCGCGCACCTTGGCCTCGTACAGAGCCGCCTCGGCGGCTCGGAGGACGTCCTCCGGCGAGGTCATCGACTCCTCGAGCGTGGCGGCGCCGATGCTCACCGTGATGGCGACGCAACCCGATCCTTCGGACTGCGCGAAGCGAAAGTCCTCGACGCCCAAGCGTATCTTCTCCGCGGCGCGGATGGCGCCGTGCAGGTTGGTCTCCGGCAAGATGATGACGAACTTGTCGTCCTCGATGCGGCAGATGCAGTCGGACGGACGCGTCGACCAACGGAAGACGGCGAACGCCTGACGCAACAGGAAGCTGCCGAGGCGATCGCCGTTGCGCTCCACGAACTCGCTGAACCGGTCGACGTCGACCATCAGGATCGCCAGGCTCCGGCCGTAGCGCGTCGCCCGGGCCATCTCCTCTTTGAGGCGCATCGACAGGAACGTGGAATCGAACGCCCCGGTCACCGCGTCGACGAAGCCCACGCTCTCGAGTTGGTCCCGCACGGACTTGAGTTGCCGGACCGCGTCGTCCCGCTCCTCCTCGGCCGTCCGGGCCGCGTACGTCGCGCGGACCGCGTCGCCGAGCGCCGCCGGCGCGGAGGTGGAGAGCGGGTAGTAGAGATCGGCGCCGGCCCGCCGCGCTTGCACGATCAGTTCGTCCGTGGCCTCGCCGCCCGTGGCGACGATCGCGACCTTCGGGTGGCCCCGGCGCAGGGACCGGACCATCTTCATCCCCTCAGGGCCGGAGGTGACGTCCACCAGCGCGACGGCGCCATCGGCCGCGGCGGCCTTCTCGGCCTCCTCCGGCGTTTGGACCAGCGTGACGCCGAAGCCCTCGTCCGCGAGCCGCTCCCCGTAGAACGACCCGTGCGTCGCGTCTGAGCTATAGACCACCAGCGACAGCTTCTTGCGTCTCGCCATCTTGCTCTCGCACCTCCCGCCGATCCGCCCGATCTCGCGTCCGCCATCCGGTCCCGTCCGCCCACCCCGCATGGGGCCGGGCGGACCGGGTCCGCGCATGGCTCAACCTCGCGCCCTCGCCGCCAGTTCGAGCGGGGCTTCCTCCGCCGCGCGCCGGGCGCGTTCCGGCGTCAGGCCCGCCCCGGCCAGAATGCGATCCCGCATCCGCTCCGACACGATGTCGCCCGGGCCGTGAGCGTCCAACCCGAAGATCAAACCGGCGCCCGCCTCCTCGGCGACCCGAGCCACGTGCCCATTCGCGAGGCAGTGCCCCTTGCGCGCCGTGATCTCCAGCAACACCGAGTTCTCCCTGGCCGCAACAGCTACCTCTCGCGTCACGAGCCCCGGGTGCGCCAGGATGTCCACATCGGGACACGAGGCCGCCGCCAGATTCGTCCCTTCCGGCGTCGGCTCCACCAGCGTCTCACCATGCACGATCACAATCTCGGCGCCCGCGTCACGCGCCCGACGAGCCAGATCCGGGATCGCCTCCGGCGGCGCGTGAGTCAGTTCGACGCCCACCAACACCGTCATCCCGAAATGCTCGCGCGCCAGCCGCGCGTCTTCCTGAATCTCCGCCAGGATGCGAGGCACGCCCCCCAGCGCGGCGTGGTCCGTCACCCCAAGCGTGACGTAGCCGGCCGCGTGGAAGCGCCGCATCAGTTCCATCGGCGACAGTTCGCCGTCGGAAAGCGTCGTGTGGCTGTGCAGGTTGTGCAGCATGGGATGCGCTCCCGTTTCCGGTCATTTGGGAAGAGGACAGGACCCGTCGGCGGCGTCTACCACCCGTCGGAGTCGCGGAAGAGCAGCAAGTACAGCGCCCCCCACACCAGGCTCGCGGCGGCGGCCGCCATCGCCAGGGAGGCCGCCGGACCCGACCAGAGAGGCTTCGCCTCGGCGTACTCCGACGCGGCCGGGGGGGGGGCGGGCTGCTCCACTGGGGCGCTTGTCTCCGGTTCCGGCTCCGCCTCCGATTTCACCAGGCTGACGTCCGAGGCCGAAAGCGGGGCCAGCCCGACGGCGCGTTCGGGGTGCTTCTCAAGGAGTTCGAACGCCTTCTCCGCCTGCTCCGGGAAGTGATAGCGGCGCCGGCACGTGGGATCCGCCCATGTCTTGTCGAGCGTGAAGGAGACCTCGAAGCCCGCCTGGCGACAGGCTTCGATCGCGAACTCGTTCGTCACGCCGTACGGCCAACAGAACGCCTTCGGCGCGCGTCCGACGTTACCGAGGATCGCGGCGCGCGCGTTCACGAACTCCTCGCGGACCCGCGCCTCGTACGCCTCGCGCGGCTCCTCGTATCCGGTCGTCGGATCGAACAGGCGCGTGGCGATCCAGGCTCCGGTCACGGGCTTTCCGGCGACGCTGCCCTTGATCTTCTGATGGCTCCGCGCGGCATGGGCCTCGATGTCGACGTAGCCGCTCGCGGACAACTCGCGGCACTGCTCCCAGTCAAGCCAAGGCTGGTGGGGGTTCACCACGTTGTCCTTGCCCACGTTGTCAGTGATGACGAACGACGTGAGGTGCATGTCATACTTGCGCAAGAGCGGGTAGAGGACGGTGTACACGGACTCATACCCGTCGTCGACCGTCAGCAGCACGGCGTCTCGCGGCGGATTGGCCTCCCGAACCGCGGCGCAGTACTCATCCATCGTTAGGGTCCGGATGCCGTTGTCGCGGAGACGCACGAGCATGGCCTCGAAGTCAGTGAGATGGATGACGGGGCCGTTCTCACGTTTGATGGGCGCCCCGTCGGGGACCACCTGATGCCATCCGAGCACGATCGGATGCTCGACCGTCTCCTCGGCCGTGGACGCGGGCCCGCACAGAAGCGCGAGCGGCAATGTTAGCGCGGCAAGGGTGATTCGATTCACTGCGGAACTCCTAATGGGCCTTTTGCAAAGGCTCATTGACGAACTGAACGGGGCGGACCGCCGAAGGCGGTGGGCCCTGCAACCGGCCCTCTGAGGGCTCTTCCCGTTCGTGGGCTCAACCCCGGCGGGGCGGCCGGCCCGGGAGAGACCAGCGGGCCAACTTGTGGCTTAGGCAACACAACACTATAATCCTACCACGGACGAGCGAGTTCGCCCGAGTCGGGACTGATGCCCATGAACTTGGGCGCCGCCGCGCAGCAGATCACCTCCGCCATCAGCCGCTACAGCGAAGAGCAGCTGCGGATCAACGAGGGCCGTCTGGCGCGCGGCATAGTCCGCTTCAGCCCGCCTTCCATCACCGGACCCGGCTTCGCCGAACGGCTGCGCGGTCTGCTCCCCCCCGAACAGACCATGCCGCCGGTCTCCAGGACCCTTGCCAGCCGCGCCGCCGAGTCGCTCGCGCGCCAGCCCGTCCTCTCCGCCAACGGCGCCGGGCAGGGAATGACCCTCGACATCGTCGTGAGCGACGCGGGAATCCGCAACGCGGCCGACCTCACACCGGTCTCGGCGCCCGCGGCGCAGGCGGAGATCCCCACAGCGCCGATCGTCAGCTACGCCTCCGGCGCCTCTTCAGCCGCCGCGCTGCTCGGTCTCACGCAGCGGGCCCTCGGCGTTGCGGTCGACCCGGGCCTCGCCACGGGGTTCTCCTTCGCCCGCTATGAGCCGCTGTCCGCGCGCCCGATCGGGGGGCAGGGCGCGTACCTGGTCCGAGTCGCCAAGGACGCCTACCTGAAGCTGGGCGCCCTTCCGACCCTGTAGCGCGTTTCGCGGCGAAAGGCGTAGTCCGATGCGCAGCGCCCTCCTTGCCATTCTCGCGCTCACAGCGCTTCTCGCGGCTCTGTGCGCCTGCGCCCAGCCCGGCCAAGACGACGCCCCACCGCCCCCCGAGGGCGTCGCCGTCGGCTACCCCGGCGACATCGAGATCGCGACCGACCCGCGAGTGGTGTTTCACGAGGATTTCGAGGCCGCCGCGATCGACGAGGTGGTGAATCGCTGGACGGAGGCGAGCAACCAGGGCGGGTCGGTCCTTTCGCTCAGCGACGACGCGCCTCCGGCCAGTTCCGGCCTGCGCTCGCTCGAGATGACGTCCAGGCTCGGCGAGAACACCGGCGGACACCTCTACCGGCTTCTCGATGAGGGGCTCGACCTCGCGTTCGCCCGGTTCTACGTGAAGTTTCCGGAGGACGTCGGCTACATCCATCACTTCGTCACTCTCGGAGGCTACAACCCCGCCACGCGCTGGCCCCAAGGAGGCGCCGGCGAGCGTCCCGAGGGAACGGATCGGATCACCGTTGGAATCGAGCCGTTCGGCGGATGGGGCGATCACGAGGCCCCGGGGATCTGGAACTTCTACTGCTACTGGCACGAGATGAAGATCTCGGCCGACGGACGATACTGGGGCAACGCCCTGACGCCGCCCGACCCCGCCGTCGCGCCGCGCGGCCGATGGCAGTGCGTCGAGGTCGGGGCGCTGCTGAACTCCGCGCCGGAGTCGCGCGACGGGGAGCTGGCTCTGTGGCTCGATGGCGAGCCCGTGCTGCACATCCACCAAGGCGCGCCGCGCGGACCGTGGTCGGGTATGGGCTTTCAGGTGGTAGAGGACGGCGGCGAGCCCTTCGAGGGCTTCTCATGGCGCACCAGCGTTGACCTGAAGATCAACTTCCTCTGGCTGATGCTGTACGTCACCGAGGAGAACATCCGACGCAACGGAGTCGAGGAGCCTCCCGCGACGAACCACGTCCTTTTCGACGACATCGTTGTCGCGAGAAGCTACATCGGTCCCATCGCCCAGGCGTGACCCCACTATCCCGTTGCGGAGTACGTGGGCCCGGCCTCGGAGTGCAGCGTGATCGAGAGCGAGTCCAGGACCGCCCCTCCAAGGGCGTCGGCCGCGAACCGCAAGTCGATCGTGCCCCAGGTGATCTCCCGCGTTTGCGCATCCGACGTGAGGTAGGTTCCGACGTCGCCCGCGCCGCTCGCGACGCTCACGAAGACCCACGAAGTCCCGGCCACGGCCGCCCGAGCGCTGAGCCCGCTGTCGAACGTGAGCGCCCCCGGGGCGACGGCGTCGTCCGGGGTGATCGCGACGCGGTGGCTGCTGCCCTGTTCGGTCACGACGATCGTGTGGGGGACGGGCTCGTCGACGCCGCTCACGAGGAGATCGACCGCGTATGTCCCGGTCGGGTCCACGTTGTCGGACCCGCCCGAGCATCCGGTCAAGGCGAGCAGCCCGGCCGCGGAGGCCGCCATCGCCGGGCGGAAAGCCCGGCTCACGAGAGATCGCACGCACATGGGTTCTGATCCCTTCCCGCGCCGCCCGAGACACGGGTCGGCGCCGCTGGCTCTAGAGCGGAGCCGCAAGTCCCTGGCTCCCGGATTCCACAACGCGCTCATACAGACGACGCACGAAACTCCGCGTTTGGTCGATTCCGGCTCGCAAGTCGTCCGCCGAAAGCGTGTGTCTCTCAACCTCGCGCGGCAGTTTGCGCGCCATGACCGCGAGAGCGGCGCGGCTCAGGTCCAGCAGTCCGCTCGGCAGCTCATCCGCGATCCTCAAACGCATCTCAAGGCCCTTCAGGAGGCGCCAGGCCGCCGAGATTCGCTCCGAGAGCGCCGCCGGCAGGGCTCCGGCGCGCGCCAGCAGACGCACCGCGTCCCAAAGCCCCGGAGCCCGCACGGAGGCCGCCACGGTCCCGGCCTCGATCTGCACCATCCGCACCGCGAGGTCGAGATCCAGCAGCCCCCCGCGACAGAGCTTCAGATCCAGCCGCCCCTCCGTGGAGGCGTCGCGCGCCGCCTCCACTCGCTCACGCACCTCATGGATGGACGCGCGGTCCTCATCGAGCAGGGGGCGCCCGTACGCCAGCGACCGGTACAGCCCCGCCAGTTCCTCGGCGACTTCCACCGCGCCGCCCACCGGGCGCGCCCTCGTGGCCGCGACGCGCTCCCACGGCCGCGCGCGCCCCTCAATGTAGCTTCGAACGGCCTCGAGGCCGGGCACGAGCGTGCCCGACCGCCCCTCAGGGCGCAGACGCGCGTCCACGTCGAGCAGTTCGCCCTCCGACGTCGTCTCCGCGAACTCCCGGAGAAGCGCCCGCACCGCGCGCGTGACGCGCGCGACTTCGCCGGCGTCCTCGCTTGCGTGCGCGAACACGACGTCGAGATCGGAACCGGCGTGCAGTTCGCGTGAGCCGAAGCTCCCGAGGCCCACGACCCCGATTGGGGCGCCCTCCGCCCCCGCCTCGGCGAGCGCCGCCTCGAGCCCGGAGTCGAGCAGCGCCTCGGCGAGGTCCGCGAGTTCACGCGATGTCTCGTGCATGCGCGCGAGGCCCGTCACCTCGCGCATTCCGATCCGCAAGGTCTCGCGTCGGCGGACGCGCCGCAAACGTTGGTCCGCGCTTTCCGAGCGCCCGCCGGCCGCGCCGGCGAGAAGCTCCTCGAGTTCTTCGCGAGTGCGAGACGACGCCAAGGCCGCCGGGTCGAGAACCATGTCGAGCAACTCGGGGCGGCGCTCCAGCCAAGCGGTCAGGAAGCGACTGCGGCCCGCGAGAGTGGAGAGCAATTCGGCGGCCTGAGGCTCCTCCATGAGGAGCCGGAAGAAGCTCCTGGGGCTTCCGGAGACGCCGCTGAGACGCTCGAGGCCGGACAGGGCCTCGTCAGCGTCGCCGGAAGCCGCGGCCGCGGCGCACAGAGCGTCCACGCCCGCCGCGAGATCCTCGCGCGGGTCGTCATCGAGCGGGCCGCGCCTCAGCGCCATGCGGCTGAGCGCACCCAAGGCCGATGCGGGATCCGCGAATCCGAGCCGCGCGAGTTCGGCCTCGGCTTGCGTCGCCGGCTCCGCGCTCTCTCCCCCCGCGCAGAAGACATGCCGCTGAAGCGGTGAGCGGCGCACCTCGCCGTGCCATGGTTCGTTCTCCAAGGTCTCGACGAGGATCACGCGCACGCGCGCGGCGTGGGCGGCGCGGTCGGCGTCGAAATCCTCCAGAGAGCGCCGCCCGAGGCGGCGCGCGAGAATCTCGCGCTCGCGGTTGTCGGCCGGCAGTTCATGGGTCTGGAACTGGTCGCGCACCTGGAGCGCGTGCTCGGCGCGCCTGGCGAACACATAGCCGTCGCGCAGATCCCGGACCTCGGCGGGAGTGAGCGCCCCGAGCGTTCCGAGCGCCGCCAAGGCGGGGAGGCTTCCGGGCAGGCGCGCCTCGGGATGGTCGGCGCCGACCATGAGCTGCAGGATCTGGATGACGTACTCCACGTCGCGGATCCCGCCCGGGCCCTGCTTCACATCGCGGTCAGCCGTCGCTTTGCGAACGACCGCGGCCTCCTGCTGCGACTTAAGGCGACGCAGCTCGCGGAGATCGGCGTCGTCGAGGCGCCGGCCGTAGACGAAGGGCCGCGTCGCTCGCACGAAAGCGTCGCCCAGTTCGAGGTCCCCGGCGCAAGGGCGCGCCTTGATGAGCGCCTGACGCTCCCACGCGCGACCGTAGGACTCGTAGTAGATGCGGCAGGCCTCGAGGGTCCGGACCAGAGGGCCGGCCTTGCCCTCGGGGCGCAGACGCGGGTCGGTGCGGAACAGGAAGCCCTCCTCGAGGGGCTCGGACATGCAGGCGATCAGCCCGCGCGCGAGGCGGTCGAAGTAGTCGAGCGCGCTGATGGAGCGCTCGCCGTCCGTGCGCCCATCGCCCCCGCCGACGAAGATCACGTCCACGTCGCTCGCGTAGTTCAGTTCGGCCCCGCCGAGTTTCCCAAGGCCGATGACCGCAAAGGCGACCGGCCGGCCCTCGTCATCCAGCGGGCAGCCGTACTCCGCGCTGAGTTCCTCGGCCACGAGGGCAAGCGACGACTCCAGACACGCTTCCGCGAGCGTCGAGATGGCGGCGACCGTCTCCTCGAACGACGCGCGCTCGAGGATGTCGTCCGCGCCGATCCGCAACAGCTCGCGCTTGCGCACCCGCCGCAGCGCGTTGCGCCGCGACAGCTTCGTCGGCATGGCCGTGTAGGCCGACCAGGCGGTCCGGACGAGATCCTCGCGCCGGGGCGCGCGCGGCTGCGCCTGGCGGACGACCTCAAGCCACTCCGGGCTCGCGATGAGCACATCGGCGAAGACCTGCGAGTGGCTGAGAACGTGCAGCAGGTTCGCCCGCAGTTCGGGGCTCGAGATGAGATCGGCGAACAGAGCGAGCCGACTTCCTCCCGCGCGACAGACCTCGGCGAGATTCGCCACCGCCCGATCAGGATCCGGACAACGCGCAACCGCTGGAAGGAGCACCTCCAGGAATGCGAGCGCGTTGGGCGCGGGGGGCTCACCGAGAAGCGAGCGCAGCACCGCGGCCATCCGGTCCGGCTGCGTGAAGCCCGCAGCGCCGACGTCCGCGAGCGCCCTCTCGATGGGGTCGCCGCCGCTCAGAGGGCATCCGCCCCCCGCTCGCCCGTGCGGATGCGCACCACGTCCGCCACGGGGGACAAGAAGATCTTCCCATCGCCGATCTCCCCCGTGTAGGCCGCCTCGCAGACGGCCTCGACGACGCGGTCGACCAGGTGGTCCTCGACCACGGTCTCGATCCGCACCTTGTGCAGCAGGCTGATCGTGTACTCGCTTCCTCGGTAGCGCTCGGAAAGCCCCTTCTGCTTACCGTAGCCTCGGACTTCGGTTACGGTCAGCCCTCGGATCTCCAGCGCGTCGAGAGCGCTCTTCACGTCATCGAGCTTCAGTGGGCGGATGATGGCTTCGACTCGCGTCATAGCAGGCCCCTTGTTCCATGATCAGGCGCCGTCCAGTTTCGCGATCCCTCGTGGAAGGCCTTCGGCGCCGCCTCGCGGAAGCCGCCTGACCGGAGTGGATCCATGTTCGAAGACGCACGGCCTGAGTTGATGCACCGCCTCGAGCGGCGTCTCGCCGCCTTGGCTTTGGCGTGCGCCGCCATCGGCGCGCTCGTGTGGGCGTACGCCGGCGCCTCCGCCCTTCTCCAAGGGTCCGCCCGCGCGACCGAGCCGCGCGAGACGCTCGGAGTCGGCGATCTCGGCGACCCCCCGCGCGCGGTGCGCGCGCAGCACTGGACGATCGGGAAGCACGCCTCCGGCCTCCGACGCATCGCCGCCTACGACGTTCCCACAGGCCCGGAGAGCCTCGCGCTCCTTCCCGACGGCCGGTTGCTGGTGTGCTGCTTCCTCTCGCAGGTTGCGGCGATCCTGGACCCGTCCGCCGGCAAGA
>CAZCER010000035.1:0-15103 GCA_964497385.1 uncultured Armatimonadia bacterium
CACGCCCGCGTCGCGGCAGGCGTCGATCATCGCGGTGCAGTCCTCGACCGTGAGCGCCATCGGCTTCTCGCAGAAGACGTGCTTCCCCGCGGCGGCCACCGCGAGCACGTGCTCGCGATGGAGGTGGTTCGGCGTCGCCACGATGACGGCATCAAGGTCGTCTCGTGTGAGGAGTTCGGGGGCGCTCGCCACGGCGTCGCAGCCGAGGTCGGCGGAGAGGCGCTCGCGGGGGTCGGGCAGAATGTCGCATACGGCCGAGACGACTGCGGGAGGACCCGCCTTCCCGACCTGCGTCGCGAGCGCGGTGCCCATTGTCCCGCAGCCGATGACTCCGAACCGGATCGCTGACACGAGAATCCCTCCATGTAGGTCCACGATGAGGATCCCCCGCGCATTCGTCAGCGCGCGCGCTCGCACCTGGCGTGGTGCGGGAGGAATGCGAGCGGGGCCACGCGAAGGCCGGAGCCTCATCTCGGAAGGGCCCATCGGAGCGCATGGCAGCGGAGCGCGAAGACATCGCCAAGATAAGCGCCGAGTCCTCGACCGGCGCCCTCTCGACAGGCGCTCGGCTGGGCGTCACCTGGCGGGCGGTCGCGCTCTCGGCGGTGCTCGCGCCGGTCAACATCTACTGGAACTTCCAGCTCCAGTGTGTGACCGCGGTCGGGAACCCGACGATCCTCTCGCTCTACTACAACGTCGTGTTCACGCTCGTGGTGTTGTGCGTGCTGAACGCCGGCTTCCGTCGCGCCGCGCCGCGATGGGCGCTGTCGCAGGCGGAACTCCTGGTCGTGTACATCCTGGTCTCGGTCGGGGTGTCGTGCGCCGGGTGCGACTACTTCCACTGGCTCTTCCCCGACATCGCCGGCCTTCACCACCGGGCGAGCCCGGAGAACCGCTGGGAGGAAGTCTTCTTCCGGTGGGTTCCTCACTCGCTGACGGTTACGGACAAGCGGACCCTCCAGTGGATGTACGAGGGCGGCGTGCGCTTCTTCGCGCGGCCGGAGGCGTGGCGGCCGTGGGTCGGTCCGAGCCTCTGGTGGTTCGCGCTCCTTGCGCTGATGCTGGCGGCGACCTCGGCCCTCGCCGCGCCCTTCCGCAAGCGGTGGATCGATGTCGAGAAGCTGACGTTTCCGATCGTGCAGCTTCCGTTCGAACTCACCCGTGAGAGGCCGACGGTGCTGCGCGAGCGGGCGCTCTGGGTGGCGTTCGGGATTGTGTGCTTCATCAACTTCACCAACGGCATGAATATGCTGAAGCCGGTCTTCCCGGCGATCCCGATCAAGGCGGGCTGGGATCCGGGCGGAGGGAAGGGCTTCTACATCAGCCCGATGCTCACGGACGCTCCGTGGAAGGCGGCCGACCACATCAGCCTGGCCTTCTACCCGATCATCATCGGGTTGGGGCTCCTGCTGCCCACGGAGCTGGCGCTCTCGTGCTGGGTCTTCTTTCTGTTCTTCAAGGGGCAGCAGATCGGAACGTCGTGGCTCGGGCTCACGATCCGCCCCGAGTTTCCCTACGTGAAGGAGCAGTCTCTCGGCGGGTACCTCGGCATCATCGTCTTTTCGCTCTGGGCGGGCCGTGCGTACTACGCGAGGCTCGCGCGGCAGGCGCTGAGTTGGCGTCGCGACCCGGAGGAGCCCGTGTCGTTCGGCGGCGCGACGACGCTCTTCGCCGTCGGCTTCGTGGGGCTCTTGGCGTTCTCGATGCACCATGGCATGGGCTGGTGGCAGTCCGCGTTCCACTGGGGCTACTACATGGTGCTCACGCTCGTGTGCGGGCGCATTCGGGCGGAGATGGGGCTTCCGGCGCACGAGATCGAGCGGCTGGGCCCGACGGTCGTTCTCGGGAACACGTTCCGAACGTCCCTGGTGGGCGCGCGGAGTCTCACGGTCGCGAGCATGTTCTTCGGGATCAGCCGCGGGATGCGCTCGATCCCGTTCCCGCACCAGGTCGAGGGCCTGAAGCTGATGGATCGCTGCGGCGGGAGCCAGCGCCGCCTTTGGTACGCGATGTGCGGGATGCTCGCCTTCGCGACCTTGGCGGCGTGGCTTCTCTATCTGCAGGTCTGCTACCAGTACGGCGCGGTCGCGAAGATGAAGGAGTACTCGGATTGGCGCACCGGGGAGACGTTCGGGCAGCTCATGAACTGGCTTGAGCAGCCGAACGCGGGAACTCAATGGCAGCGGGTCATCCCGACCCTCCTTGGGCTTGTCTTCTATCTGGTCGCGATGACGCTCAAGATGCGGGTCTCGTGGTGGCCGATCCACCCCATCGGGTTCGCGCTCTCGACGACCTGGTACATGCACCACATGTGGTGCCCGCTGTTGATCGCGTGGGCTTTGAAGTCCCTGGTGATCCGCTATGGCGGCCAGGGCGGAGTGAAGAGGCTTGCGCCGATCGCCTACGGGTTGATCCTCGGCGACACCATGAGCGGATGCCTGTGGACGATCTACGGCCTCGCCTTTCGCCGAGAGGTGTACGGGTTCTGGAGCTAGCGAGTGCCGCGGCGCCCTACCACGGAGGCCGGGCGCTGCGCGACCGCCGCCCCTGGCCGAAGAGCTTCTCGAAGTCCTCGTAGTCGGCCATCGGATCCCAGACGCCGCCCTCGCGGAGCTGCGCGTTGTACTGCTCGCGCCGCTTCTGGCGCTGGATCAGGTCGTCGGCCTCCTGGGGCGTCATCGGCTGGTAGCTCGTGCCCGCGGGCGGGCTGGGGCGGCCCTGGTTGGCGTAAGGTCCTTGCAGCGGCTGGTCCGGCGGCTGGCTCTCGCCGTCGCCCTCTCCGCCGCCCTCTCCGCCGGACTGGCGTTCGTCGTCCTGGCTCTCCCTTCCCCGAGACTCGGATTCTCCCGACTCGGGTTGCTGGCCGCCCTCGGAGGACTCCCCGCTCTCACCGGAGTCGGACGGGGACTGAGACTCGGAGTCGGACTCGCCGGACTCGGCCTGGTCCTCCGACTCCGATGAGGACGACTGCTGCTGCTGCTGCGCGTCCCCCTCGCTCGCCTCCTGCTGCTGCATCGGGGGCGGCTCGAGCATCTTCTCGGCGAGGGCTCGGTTCTCGATGGCCTCCTGGTCCTCGGGGTCGATCGCGAGGGCCCTGTCGTAGGCCTCGATGGCCTTCTCGTAACGCCCCTCCATGAACCAGGCGTTGCCGGCCGCGAAGTGCGCGCGTTCCTCGAGGTCCGCATCACCGGCTTGCTCCGCGGAGGCGACGGCCTCCGCCAGCGTGGCCCGAGCCTCTTCGTAGGCGCCGGCCTTGTACTCCGCCGCCGCGCGGTCGTAGAGGAGTTCGGCGGCGCCCGGGTAGTCCGTGAGACCGGTCTCGAACGTCGACCGAGCGCCTTCGTAGTCGCCGCGCTCATACGCGGCCCGGCCGTCGCGGACAGCGTCTCGCGCGCGCGCGCCGAAGAGCCCGAACGGCAGGCCGGACAGGAGGATGAGTCCGAGGCAGGGTACGAGCGTCCTCGTGGTCATCGCTTCCTCCTCTTCTCGACGGCGGGGGCGAACGGGACGATGGCGTCGGCCGCGAGACAGAGAACGGCGAGGAGAAGCGGCCACTGGAACAGCTCGCGCCCCGTTCGCGTCTCCCCAACCCGCTGGGAGTCGGTCCGCGGCGTCTCGCGCGCGAGGCTCACGATGCGCCTCCCGAGAGCGTCCACATCGCCGGGCGGGGCCTCGAAGTAGGCGCCGCCCGTGGCTTCGGCGAGGGCCCTCAGGGCGCGCTCGTCGAGTCGGCTTCGGGCGATCTCGCCGCGGCTGTCGCGCATGTACTGGTCGAAGAGGCCGCCGGACGGCACCGGGCCGCCTTGCGCGGCGCCGACCCCGACCGTGACGATGCGCGCTCCCGTCCGCCCGAGTTCCGCGAGAGCCTCCTCGTCGAGGTCGTTCCCGTGGTCCTCGCCGTCCGAGAGGACCACCACGAGGCCGGGGTCGTCCGGGTTCGGGAACTGCCTGGCGGCGAGACGCGCGACCTCAATGAAATCGCTCGAGCCCTCGCCGAGTTCGCCGACGCGCAGCCGTACGAGGCGGTCGACCAGGACGTCGAGGTCTCCGGTGAGGGGGCACTCGAAGACGCCCTTGTCCGAGAAAGCCGCCAGGCCGACGCGGTCGAAGGGCTCGACGTTGTCGAGGATCGCCGCCACCACATATCGGGCTCGGCGGTAGCGGTCGGGGGACACGTCGGCCACGAGCATGGAGTTCGAGACATCGAGGACGATCAGGATGTTCGCGCCCAAGCCGGTCACCGACTGACTCTCGACGCCGGCTTGGGGCCGTGCGAGCGCGAGGGAGACGGCGGCGAGAGCGATCGACAGCAGGACCGGCCGCGCATAGAGGAGCCCCGCGCGAGGCAGGGCGCGCTGGCGGCGGAGGATCTCCGTGCTCGCGATCCGCTCGCGGAGAGCCCTGTCGCGACGCGCGCGCGCGACGAGCGCCCATCCCACCGGCAGAGCAAGAAGGGCCAGGGCGGCAAGCCATGGCGCGTGGAAGGTCATCGCGGATCACCGCCTGTCACAGCGTCCTCCTCGCGTAGAGGCCGAACAGCAGGAAGTCGAGCAGAATGAGCCCAAGGGCCGGCGCGGTGAGCATCCACATGCGCTCCTCGCGCCGGACCTGGCGTTCGACCTCGATGGCGCCCTTCTCGAGATGGGAGATCTCCTCGAAGACCTCCTGGAGTTCGCCGGCGGTCTCGGCGCGGAAGCAGCGTCCCTCGGTGAGGCGGGCGATCTCGCGGAGGGTGTTCTCGTCCATGTGGGTTCGGATGGGCCTGCCGAACTGGTCGGCCGCGTAGTGGCCGCTGGGCAGGGGAATGAGCGCCCCCTCGGGGGAACCGACGCCGATGGCGTAGACGCGGACGCCCTTCGCGGCGCAGGCGCGGGCTCCGACGCGAACGGGCTCGCCGGGGACGGTCTGCTCGCCGTCCGTCACGAGAATGGCGACGTGGGTGCGATGGTCGCCGTCCTCGAAGCGCGCGGCGGCCGAGAGGAGAGCGGACTCGATGTTGGTCCCGCTCGGGAAGACCATCTCGACCTGGATCTGGTCGGTCATGTCCGCGAGGGCCGAGAGGTCCGCGGTCAGCGGGCAGTAGGTGAGAGCTTCGCCGCAGAAGACCACGAGGCCGCAGCGGTCTTGCCCGAGGCCCTCGATGAAGCGGCGGACGACCGCCTTCGCCGCCTCCATGCGGTTCGGCGCGATGTCCTCCGCAAGCATGCTGCTGGAGCAGTCAAGCGCGACGATCACATCGACGCCGACGTAGCGTTCGCGCGATTCGACATAGCCCCACTGCGGGCGCGCGAGGGCCGCGACGAGCACGCCGAGGGTGAGGGCCCGCATGGGCCACGCGGCGGACTGGACGAGCGTGCGAACGCTCCGGTAGGCTCGGGCGCGGCCGGCGAGGGCCGCCGGGGCCGCGAGGGCCGCGGACCCGCCCCTCAGGCGACGGCGCGCATAGACCAGGAGCGGAACCAGCAGCAGCAGGGCGAAGGCGGCGGGCGTGGCGAAGGTCATGCGGCGCCCTCCTCGCGGACGCCCGACGCGAGCCGCTCGGCCAGGGCGGACACCACGGCCCGAGCCTGCGGGATGGGGTCGCGGGCGTAGACGTCCTTGCCCGCGAACTTGAGTTCGTCGCAGGCGGCGAGCGCCTGCCGAGCGTCGCGCGCGGCCTCTTCACAGGCGCGGGTCACGAGCAGGCCGTGCGTCTCGCGCGTCGTGAAGCAGTCGACGGGAGCGTCCTGCGTCGCCGCGAGAAAGGTCTTGAGGATGGGAGGCAGCTCGCGGGCGAGACGCTGGTGCGCCTCCGGCGCGCCGCGCTCGAAGAGTCCCTCCGAGGCCAGGGCGTCGAGCCGGCGTCCGGCCTCCTCGATGGCCGCCGCAAGCCGATCCACTTGGGCGTCCTCCGGGGCGCGTCGCCGCAAGCGGGCAATGCCGACGGCGAGGAGGATCAGGCCGGCGAGCGTGAGGGCGACGCTCGTCGCGGCGATGGTGTCCACGGTGCGCCACCACGGGCGGAAGTCGACGGGAGGCCGGACGTCGTGGAGCTGCTCGACGATCTCCGGCGGGGGAGGCTGCGGCGCACCGCGGGGCCCGGCGTCCTGGGCCCGTACCGACGAGCCGAGGGCGCACAGGGCGAGGAGAGCCGTGGCTGTGAGGGCTCGTCTCATGCGCGTCGCCTCGGTCCTTGACTCCGACGGCGGAAGAAGCGCGCCAGCGGAGCGACGATGTCCTCGCGCGTCGAAAACGTCACAGCCTCCGCGCCGGACTCGCGCATCTTCCGGGCGAGGGCGGGGAGGTGGTTCTCGCGGTCTCGATTGTAGCGCCGCACAACGCGCGGGCTGTTCGTGTCGAGCAGGAGTTCCCGCCCGGTCTCGGGGTCGCGCGTCGCGACCAGGCCCACGCCTGACGGCAGTTCGATCTCCCATGGGTCATGCACAATCCCGCAGACCACGTCATGCCGCAGGGCCGCCACGCGGAGTTCCTTGGCGAAGTCCGGGCACTGGAAGTCGCTGAGGACGAAGACGATCGCGCGCTTGCGCATGACGCGCAGAACGAACTCGAGGCCGGCGGCGATGTTGGTGCCGTCGGCTGTGGGCTCGACGAACAGCACATCGCGCACGAGGTGGAGCATGTGGTTGCGGCCCTTGCGGGGGGCGAGGAAGTGCTCGGGGTGGTCGGACACGAGCACGGCGCCGACGCGGTCGTTGTTGCGCATCGCGGCGAAGGCCATGAGCGCGCATAGACGGACGATGACGTCGCGCTTGAGGGCCGAGCCGGTGCCGAAGAGGGTGCTCCGGCTGATGTCCACGCAGAGCAGCGCGGTTAGCTCGCGCTCCTCGTCGTACTGGCGGACGTGGAGTGAGCCGGTGCGCGCGGTGACCGACCAGTCGATCAGGCGATGGTCGTCGGAGTCGTCGTACTCGCGCACCTCCGCGAACTCGAGGCCCCGGCCTCGGAACGCGGAGTGGTACTGCCCCGCGAAGAGGGAGTCCACGAGGCGGCTCGTCGCGAGTTCGATGCGACGAACCTCTTTGACCGTCTCAGCGATGCGGGCGGACTCGTCAGCGCTGGCGCGTGTTTGGATCATGGCACCGGCACGGTCTGGAGGACGTGGTCGATCACGCGCTCGGGCGTGACGCCTTCGGCCTGCGCCTCAAACGTGACGATCACGCGATGGCGCAGGACGTCGGGCGCGAGTTCCTTCACGTCCTCGGGCTTCACGTAGTCGCGTCCGCAGAGGAACGCGTGGGCCTTGGCGGCGTTGGTGAGCCAGATCGAGGCGCGGGGCGAGGCGCCGTATTCGACCCAGCGGCTCGCGCCGTTCGCGGTGAGGCCCACGCTCCGCGTCGACTGGACGATGCGGACGATGTAGTCGATCAGCGCGGCGTCCACGCGCACGGCCTCGACGGCGGCCTTGGCGCGCTCGAGGTCGTCGAGAGCGGCGACGGCCTCGGGCGCGGGCGCCGCGCGTCCGGACATGCGGCGCACGATGGCCTTCTCCTCCTCGAAGCTCGGGTAGCCCACGACGACTTTGAGCATGAACCGGTCCACCTGCGCTTCGGGGAGCGGATAGGTGCCCTCCTGCTCGATCGGGTTCTGGGTGGCGAGCACCGTGAACGGGTGGGGGAGGGGATGGGTCGTTCCGGCGATGGTGACCTGCCGCTCCTGCATCGCCTCGAGAAGGGCCGACTGCACCTTGGCCGGCGCGCGGTTGATCTCATCCGCGAGCAGGATGTTCGTGAAGATCGGGCCTTTGCGCGGACTGAACTCACCGGTTCGCTGGTCGTAGACGTTCGTGCCGATGAGGTCCGAGGGCAGCAGGTCCGGGGTGAACTGCACGCGGCCGAAGCCCGCCTGGATCGCCCCGGCGAGGGTGCGCACCGAGAGCGTCTTCGCAAGCCCCGGCACCCCCTCGAGCAACACGTGTCCCTCGGCCAGCATGGCGATCGCCATGCGCTGGACGAGCTTCGTCTGGCCGACGATGACGGCCTCGACCGACTCGAAGATGCGCGAGAGCGACCCGGTGCGCGGATCGTCGTCCGTCCAGGCGCCGGCGGCCACCGCATGGCCTCGTTCATCGCGCGCGGGCGTGGTCATGGGATGTGGCTTCCTCCTCCTACTGAGCTTCTCATAAGTGGTGTGCGAATGGGTCGCATTGGGCCCTTCGGCGGGGCTCAGGCCTTCGGTGGGCCCCAAACCGGCCCCTGACCTCTCGAACACGGCCTAACCGCTGCGAGACATGGGTCTGACTTGGGCCGGTTGGGGGCGCTCCGAACCCCACGCGAACCGCTCCATCTGCGCAAGGCTCATTAGGGCGAGCCGGCGGCGGAGCCTCTCCGCGTGCGATCCTCCAACTCGTCCAACACATAGATGATCCGCGCGAGGTCTTGGTTCCGCGCGTCGAGATTGGGAATCGCGCCGCCGTACCGCACGGCGTCGGCCGCCTCCAGGAATCGCTCCAGAGCCGCGCGCCCTTCCGGCGAAAGCCCGGCGGCCCGGGCTCGGTCGAGGATCTCGGCGCTCGTGAGGGCCTCCCCGCTGTCCCCGGGGCGAGCGAGTCGGGCGCGGAGCGCGGTCGCCCCCTCGCGATAGAGGGCCTCGTCCGGGTTCTCCGCGGAGGCGCGGAGGACGGCGTGAGGGGCGCCCGCGACACCCCGCGTCTCCTTCTCGGCGTCGCGGTAACGGATCGCCAGCACGGCGGCCACGATCGCCGCCACCCCGATCAGGCCGAGCAGCCCCGCGACCAGCAGAACGTAGCGCGGGATCCCGGTCCTCTTCGGAGGCGGCGCGAGGCCCGGGGACGGCGGCGCGTCCCCCAGGCGCTCGGCGGGGCTCGGCGGAGGCGCGACGACGATCTCGACCGGATCGGTGCGCAGAAGCGCGGGCGACGTCGGGTCGCCGAGCGCGATCTCCAGCGACGGGAGCGTGAAGGTTCCGGGTTCCGGTGGGACGACCCGCACGCCCAGTTCGACCGCCGCTTTCATGCCCTGCGGTCCCCCGACGAACGCGGTGCTCCGGCTCACGATCGGCGCGTCGGGCGAGAGCCCGAGTTCGGGCGCCTCAGGGAGATGAAGGCCGACGCCGCCAAGGCTTGCCGATTCCCCCGCGGACTCTTGTTGGACGCGCACCACGAGAAGCCCCGGCGCCCCGGCGACGAGGGGAGAAGGCTCGGTGCGGACAACGGCCGAGGGCTCCGCACTGGCTGCGCCTGCAAGGAGCGCGAGACCGAGGGAGAGCGGTAGGGCGCAAGCGAGGCGCCGACCCGTTCGGGGCGTCGGTGCTGTTCGAGCCAAGAGCATGGACTCTACCATCGTCCCGTCACGAGGTAGCTCGACAGCTTGTCGGCGCCCTCTTCCAAGCGTCGGAACTCCACCGTCACCGTGCCGCCCGGCATCGCGGAGCGAACCATCAGCTCGAGCGTCTCCGCCGACTTGATCGGCTCGCTGTCCACCCGGACGATCACATCACCCGCGCGGAGGCCCATCGCCCAGGCGGCGCCGTCCTGGGACACCCGCGTGAGCACCGCGCCTCCGGGCACGTTGAACAGCTCGCGCCGCTCAGGCGTGAGGTCGGCGAACTCAGCCGCGAAGGACGCCTGCGCGCCCCCCGGGGGCGCGGGCTCGATCGGGAGCCCGCCGAGGGTGACCGGGAGACGGACCAGTTCCGCCTCGCCTTCGCGCTCGATCTCGAGCGTCACTTCGGAACCGGGCTCGAGGTCCTGCACGGCGGCCACTAGGTCGCGGACCGAGGTGATGGTGATGGTCTTGGCCGCGCCCTCCGCGGCGACGACGATGCCGACAAGGCGGTCGCCCGCGAGCACCCCGGCCTGGGCGGAGGGGCCGTCCGGAAAGAGCCCCGTCACGGCGGCCGCCCCTCCGGGGCGGACCTCCTCGGGCACGTCGTCGAGGTAGACGCCCAGCCAGGCGCGGGGGCGGCTCATTTTGGCGCGGACGCCCTCCAGGAGCATGCGGGCGTTCTCGACGGGCGAAGCCAGCGCGCCGCCGGCGCCCGACATCTCGCGCGGGGTCGAGACGCTGACGGCGAGCACGCGTCCTTCGACGTCCACCAAGGGGGCGCCCTGATTGCCGGTCATCGTCGGGCACGTGGTCCAGAGTACCGGCGTGTAGGCGCGAACCCCTCCGGAGACGCCCATCCGGACGGGCAGGTCGACGGCGCTCACGACGCCCGGGGACACCAGCGGCGACGACATGGTCCCACGGATGGGCCCGACCACGAAGACCGGTTGGCCCAGGGCCGGCGTCGGGCTGTCGGTGATGGAGAGAGCCGGGAGAGCCCGGGCGCCGAGATCGAAACGCACGACGGCGAGACTCGTGCCCGGGTCGTAGTAGACGGAAGTCGCTCGCGCGATGGTGTCGTCCGGGAACACGGCCTCCACGCGGCCGCCGCCGGCGACGAGGCTCGCGCACGTCACAACCCAGCCGCGGGAGTCCACGACGAATCCCGATCCGAACCGAACGACGGGCGGAGGAGGCAGCGCAAGACCGGACGCGCTCTCGGACTCGGGCGACGGAGGAGCCGGCGCCTCGAGCACGGAGCGGATGGAGAGCACGGAGGGGCCTACCCGGTCGGACAGAACCGCGAAGACGTCTTCGAGGCTCCCCTCGGTCCCCGCGGAGGCCGCGAGAGTCGCACGCGCCTCGGACCGGCTGGCGGCCTCCGCCGAGGCGCCGGACGACGCGGCTCCGGAGGCGACCCCGGTCGCCCCGCTCTGCGCGGCGGCCGCCCCGGCCAGCACGCAAACGAGCCCGACCGACGCCAGTGCCAAGCAGCGCGCCCTCCGCCGCATCGACTCACTCTCCTTACGCAACTCCGGCCCCACCCCTCGGTATCCTAACGGATCCCAACCGAAGCCGGATGAAGCGAATCCGAGCCTACGCGCTCGCCAGGCCCAGGAACAGGGCCTCCAAAGCGAGCCTTCCGTTCGCGTTGCCCGCGATCGCCTTCTTGGCGCGAGCCACCTCGCGCAGGGCCTTCGCCGCGTCGTGGACCTCGACCGGCGACCGGAGCAGCGACGGCGTGAGCCCGGCCGCGGCGCTTCCGACCTCATCGCGGAGCGCGTCGCGGACAAGCGCCTCCAGCGGGAACAGCACCGCCTCGACCGAGCGGCGCAGCTTCTCTTCCTCCGAGACCGACGAACGAGAGCCGTTCTCCGCGCTCTCGTCGCCTTCCACCATGTCATACCACAGAACCGCGGTCTTGCGGGCCAGATCGGCGGCCCTCAGCGCCTCGAGCGGCCGGCCCGCGAACGCGAGGCGGCACAGCCGCGTCAGGTTGTCGACCAGAGCGTCCAGGTCGGGGCTCGCCAGGAGACGTCGCGCGACCTCCGGCTTGCCGGCGCTGAGCGCGGCCGCCGCGTAGGCGTGGTCGTCGTCTCGCTCGAGAAGGGAGAGTACGACCTCCGTCGGCGCCGGCGCCATCTCCACAACCTGGCAACGGCTGAGGATGGTGGGCAGAAGCGCGGAAGGGTTGCACGCGGTGAGGATCAGGAGCCCTCCACCAGGCGGCTCTTCGATCGTCTTCAGGAGTACGCTCATCTGCACCGGCTGCAGCGAATCCAGTCGGGCGATGACAAGGACCTTGCGGCGCGCGACCAGCGGCCCGAGCGAGAGTCGGGCTTGGGCGTCGCGCAGCCGATCGATCAGCTTCATCTCCCGCCCTTGGGCCGCTCCGACGCCCGGCGTGAAGCTCTCCGAGACAGCCGGATCGACGAGAAGCAGATCGTGGTGGCGGTCCGGCTCGAACGGGAGGATGCAGGAGGCGCAACGCTCGCACGGCCGCAGGAATCCGTCGGACTCCACGGGCGCGTGACAGGCGGCGAGACGGCCGAACGCGAGGGCCGCGCGGAGCTTGCCGATCCCTTGCGGACCGACGAGGAGATAGGCGTGGGCGAGCCGACCGGAGGCCGCCGCGCGAGCGACCATGACTCCGGCGCGACGATGGGCTTCGAACCCGATGGCGGGGGCGATCGACGGTTGGTTTGGCGGGGGGCTGCCCATGTCTGTCTCCACTATGGCACGAAGTAGAAACCGGCCGCAAGGAGCGCGTACATGGCCAGCAACCCGACTCCCTCGAACCAGTGCGTCTCGCCGTCCTGGGCGAGGAGGTTGACGATCGCGACCGAGAGGCCGATCGCCACGAGTTCGGTTACTTCGAACGAGAAGTCCATGCGTTGCCCGATCGCGAGCCCGAGGAAGACGAGCATGGGCGCCACGAACAGCGCGACCTGCGAACTCGAGCCCATCGCGATGCTGAGGGACACGTCCATCTTGTCCTTCATCGCCATCGCCACGGCGGCCGAGTGCTCGGCGGCGTTGCCGATGATGGGGATGATGATGACGCCGATGAACATCTCCGACAGGTGCAGGCGCTCCGTGGCGGACTCGATGGAGCCGACGAGAAACTCGCTGAGAAGCGCGACGCCGGCGGTCGAGAGCCCGAGGACGAGGTAGCCTTTCCGTTTGGACCATGTGGCGAGGGCCTCGAGGGTCGAGGGGTCATGGAAGAGCGCGCGATGCGTCTTGAGCGTGAACAGGA
The DNA here is from genome assembly GCA_964497385.1 of uncultured Armatimonadia bacterium. Classification (GTDB taxonomy): domain Bacteria; phylum Armatimonadota; class Zipacnadia; order UBA1398; family UBA1398; genus CAZCER01. The sequence goes on from CAZCER010000035.1 coordinate 12,544, forward strand.
GTCCCATGAGGTAGGTCAGCATCAGGACCCCCGCCAGAATGAGGCTGAGGTGCTCCATCGACTCGGGCGACATGCCCCCGTGCGTGCGGCCGAAGACCGCCGGGACCATGAGCGAACCGACCGTGAGCACGAGCATCGAGGCGTTCACGCTCGCCGACTCGCGGTTGAACCGCTGCACGAACTCGTGCCGCTCGCCCGCTCCGCCGTTCGCGGCGCGGCGCTTCATCTGGCTCAGTCCGCCGCAGACCATGGCGAGCCCGAGCACCAAGAGGATGTTCCCGACGATGCTGCCCGTGATGGAGGCTTTCACGACCTCGAAATAGCCCTTGCTCAGCGCGAAGCCCGCGATGATCAGCTCGGTTGCGTTCCCGAACGTGGCGTTCAGGAGCCCGCCGATGCGCTGCCCGAAATGGCTCGCGAGTTCCTCGGTGGCCTGACCCATGAGGCCCGCGAGGGGGACGATCCCGAGGCACGAGGCGATGAAGAGCGCCACGCCCATGTGGCCGGTGAACCGAAGCCAAGCCGCGACCGGCAGGGCCGCGAGCAGCAAGTAGTACCAGGGGAACCGCACCGTCACTCTCCCTCCGACCGAGCGTCCGTCCGGCGGCGCTCGTCCTCATCGTCCATGAGGAACACGAACACGGCCGCCCCGATCTCGAGGCGACACCCGTCCGTCAGACGGGCGGTCGGCGTCGACCGCCCGTCGACGCGGACGCCGGAGGCGCCCTCCTCATCGGTGATGCGAACCTCCGCGCCCCTCCGCAGGATCGTTGCATGGCGCTCCGCGACTCCCGCGTCGCGCACGCGGACGTCGCAGCCGGGCGCGGCGCCCAATACGGTGAGTCCTTCGGGGATCGCGTACGTCTCACCCGCCGCCGCACCCACGGCGCGGACCAGTCGCGGGCCCGGCGGCTCCGAGGGGTCGGCGGCGGCCTCTCGGGGCGTTCCGGCGGGAATGGTCCGCACGCGACTTGGGTTGTCGCGGACGGTGAACGTCCGGTCGCCAAACGTCACCTCGTCGCCCTCGCCCGGCGCCGCCAAGCTCACGGGCCGCCCGTTGAGCGCGAGCTTGGCCCCGGGCTCCGCGGCGAACTCGATCCGTCCGTCTCGCCACGCGGCTGCCGCGTGGAAAGGTCGGACGTCCGCGCCGCGCAGGCGGAGGGCGCAGGCCTCCGAGGCGCCCAGGGGCGCGCATCCGGCGAAGAGGCGCAGGTCCGGGGAGTCCGCGGCGCGCAGCCGGGCCACGGCGCCGAGTTCCTCGCCAAGGGCGAGACCCAAGCCGACGAAGGCCCCCAGCCACGCGGTGGCGAGGACGAGAGAGCCCGCCGCGGGACCCGCCCGCCAGACCGGAGCGAGCCACAGCGCCAACTCCAGGACCAGCCCGCCGATCGCGCCCCCGATGGCGCCGGCCGCGGCGAGAGCGCGGCCTCGCGCGGGGAGTTCCAGCGGGCGGCACGCGGCCAGTCCCGCGCCGGCGCCCACGACGGCGCCCATGAGCACCTTGGCGAGCATGCCGGCGAGCATGGCGATCAGGCCGGTCGCGAGGGCTCCGCGAGCGCGTGCGACGGAGCCGCACAGCGCCGCGCGGTCGGCCGCTCCCGCCGCGACGAGGACTGCCTCCGAGAGCGCGAGCGCCGCCACGCCGGCCGCCAGGCCGAGGCCGAGAGCGGCGGCGAAGCGCGAGGCCCAACGCGCCGGCGGCGAGCCCGGGAGTTCGACAAGCGCGGCCGCGGCGGCGAGGGAGACGCCCAGGAGGGAGGCGTACAGCGTGTTCGTGACAAGCGGGGGGCGTGTGGCGCCGCCGATGGCAAGGGCCGCCCCGCCGGCCAAAGCGGCGGCGGCGGTGATCTGAAACAGCGCTCTGAGCCAGACCATCCGTGGCCCCCCGGAGCGAGCGTCCGGCTATCGCATCTCCACAACGAGCCAGGTGTCGCCGATCAAGATCTCGTCTCCGTGCTCGAGCCGGCGTTGCGCGACGCGCTCGCCGTTCACGTACACGCCTGTGCGGGAATCGCGGTCGCTCACGCGCAATCCACCGTGCTCCGCGTCGAGCACGGCGTGGATCGGGTCCGCCTCGGGGTCGTCGCCGAGGCAGAGATCGCACTGCTCCGAGGCGCCGATCGTGGTGTACTTGCCGATCGCGACCTCGGCCCTCGTACCGTTCGCGTACAACACGGTGAGGCGGGCTAGAGTCTCGGTCTCTCCTCCGAGCGGACGCGGCAGGCAGGCGCACCTGCCGGTGAGGCCGTCCCGTTCCTGGCCGCAGACGGGGCAGATCCCGGCGGCGTCGCCGATGTCCTCGGCGCCCTCGCGCGAGCGCCCCTCCAGCAGGGTGCAGATCGTGAGGGCGGCGGAAGCGCCGCACACGAGGACGAGTTGGACGATGGTGAGCCAGGCGCCGATGTCCGAGTCATCCTCCTCGAAAACGAAGCTCGGCAGGAACGTGAGCGACACGAGCAGCCCAAAGACGACGCCGAGGGAGGAGAGCGTCCGCGCCCAAGGCTTCCGTGAGACGTGAGCGAGCAGCGCGAGCACGACGAAGACGACCTGGCTGGCGGCC
>CAZCER010000036.1:0-15055 GCA_964497385.1 uncultured Armatimonadia bacterium
CGAGGCCTGGTACGCCGCGACAGTCCGAGGCATGTTCGAGGACGAACTGGGCCCTCCGTTCTACAACGGCGGCTTTGGGCAGGCGTCCGTGTCCCATGCCGAGGCGCTGACGGCGTTGACGGCCCGCGGGCTTGTCGTGCATGACAGTGAACTCCATCTGACGTGCGATCCGTTGCCCGCCGATTCGAGCGCGTCGGCCGATCCGCGCGGGCGGGTGCTGTCGGAGCGCTTGCCGGGCGGCGAGCGGAGCGTGGAACTGCTAGGGGCCGACGGGGCGCGGATGGCGCAGTGCGTCTGGGCGTCGATGTCGGCGAAGTCAGCGCACCGGGCCGCGCGTCGATACGGTTACGTTTGGTGGTTGGGAGTGGAGGAGCCTTACCGCGGCCGGGGGCTGGGGCGAGCGCTGATGGGCGTCGTCACCCGCGAGCTGCGCGCGAACGGGCATGCGGCGGCGTGCCTCACAACGAACGCCTCCAACCACCGCGCGCTGGGTCTGTACCTGTCTCTGGGCTACCGGGTGGTGGACTGCTCGTTGGTGCTGCGGAGCCGCGCAAAAAAAAACCCGATTCCGGGACCCAAGCTCGGAAATCTGTGAATCGCCTCTCGGCGTGTGGCAGAAAGCAACTGGAAGCGGATGACGCGACCACGACGAGACAACCACCCGCCTAGCGGGACAATAGCGAAGATGGACCAACGCTTGGGAGGCCGCCACCTTGAAGAAGAACAAGGGTTTCACCCTCATAGAGATGATGATCGTGATCCTCGTGATCGCCGTTCTCGCCCTGATCGTCGGCCTGGCTGTGCGCAACGCCGGCCAGCGGGCGAAGTCGGCCAGGAAAGCGGAAGACGTTCGCGCGATCAACGACGCGTGCTGGATCTACGAGAACGACACGGGCGCCACCCCGGGCGCCGTCGCCGACCTGATGGTCGCCGAGGGCGCGGGCCCCGCCGGCTACAACGGCCCCTACCTGCGCAGCGCCAACGAGCCGACCGACCCGTTCTCCGGCGGCAACTACGCTCTGACGGACGGCTCGGTGAGCGGTCCCGCAGATGTAACGACCTTCCAGAACTAGCCCTGCTCGGTGCAGGACGCCGATCCCAAGAAAGCCGCGCGGCGCGAGCCGCGCGGCTTTCGTTCGTACAAGGCGCGGAGCGGACAGGGCTTTGCGCGGCGGCGCAGAATGGGGTAGCGACGCGCACCCCGGCCGGCCGGCGCGAGCCGCGCCCCGGGGGCAACTACGGAGGCGCACCTTGGCGAAGATCAAGACCTTGCTGTTCTGCGGTGGGGAGATCCACGACTGGAAGGGTTGCGGAGATCAGATCGAACCGGTTCTCCGCGCGGACGGGCGCTTTGAGGTGACGCGCGTCAACGAGGACCTCTCGGTTCTCGAGGCGCCGAAGCTGGAGCCGTACGATCTGGTGGTCTTTTACTACACCATTGGCGAGATCTCGCAGGCCCAGAAGAACGGGCTGCTCGAGTGGGTGGCGCGCGGGGGCGCGTTTGTTCCGATCCACTCCGGCGCGGACTCGTTCCGCGAGTGCCCCGAGTATCGCGCCATGGTCGGCGGCTGGTTCGTCACGCACCCGGCGTACCGGAGCTACCAAGTCAGCGTCGTCGATCCCGAGCATCCGATCACTCAGGGAATGGTCGAGTTCTGCGTCGAGGACGAGATGTACGTGACCGACTACGATCCGAGAGTTGACGTGCTCGCGACGTCGCTGTGGCAAGGCGGGACCGTCCCGGTCGCCTGGACCAAGACCTGGGGCGAGGGGCGCGTGTTCTACCTGGCGCTCGGGCACGACGCGCCGGCCTGCGGCGACGAGAACTTCAAGACGCTCCTGACTCGAGGGTGCGCGTGGGCGGCCGCGCCGTCGGAGGGATAGACGCCATGTCGGCGCACGACGAGTTCTGGACGCACGAGACGTACGCCGTCGTCGGCGTGCACGCCAAGGGACGCACGCTGATCCCCATGTTCGTGAACCGCATGCGGTCGAATGGGAAGCGCGTGGTGCTTGTTGACGCCTCGGCGCGGCCTTTCGGGCGCGGGGGCGCGGCGCAGCCGGTCCACGCGACGCTCACTGACGCCGGCGTCGCGGTCGACGCGGCCCTCATCGTGACCGAGCCCGAGCGGTCGGCGGACGCGGTGCGCGCGTGCCTGGAGGCGGGAGTCCGTCGCTTCTGGCTCGACACCCGCGGCGACAGCTCGGAGGCCGCCCGGCTGGCGCGCGAAGCGGGGGCCTCGTGTGTGGCTGAGATGTGCCCCCTGCTCACGATGCCGAACGCCGGGTTCCCGCACACCGCGCATCGGTGGCTCGCCGAGCGGTTCGGGCAATTGCGGCCGAGCCGGACGGAGTTACGGGGCTGAGGTCGTCGCGGACGTGAGAGTGATGCTGGCCTGGGGATCGGCTTCGTTCAGGAGAACGACGCGGTCGCCCACGTAGTACTTTCCCCAGGGGACGTCCTTGAAGACGGCGACGTACGGGAACGTCGAGTCGTCGGTCTCGGCGTAGGTGACGGTCACGCTGCCTCCGCTGATGAGTTGCTCGGTCTCACTGGCGGGGGTGAGGGTGACCTCGCCGCCGGTGTCCGAGCGCACGGTCACCTCGGAGGTGCACGGGTCGCGTTGCGGCACGCCGGCGCCGCGCTTCACGCGCACCTCGCCGACCGCTTTGTCTTCCGGCTTGAACTTCAGGGTGACGATGTCTCCCTGGGCTTTCTGGGTGACCGGGTCGATGCCGAACTTGATTCGGAGATAGAGGTAGAGCCCGTCGTCCCTGCGGTACATGGTGACTTCTTGGGCTTGGTCGGGCGAAAGCGGCTGGTAGTCGGCGTCCTCATCGCCCTGGGCGTCGAGCCCGAAAGCCTTCCGGTAGAAGACGGTGCCCGCGGAGGCGCCCTGCTTCCGGTCGAGGGGCTTGGTCCAGAGCCAGACGGTTTCGCTGCTCGACTCGCCGACATCGGCCGCCAGCTCGGCGTCCGCGGTTCGCTCCGCGGTCTGGGAGGCGGGCCGATGCTTGGCCAGAGCCCATCGGACTCCCACGACCGCCAACAGCACGACGAGCGTTGCGGCGACGCCGACGGCGAGCCCGGCGGCGAAGCCTCCCGCGGGGGCGCGCTCGGGGGGCTCGTGAGGGGAATAGCCTGGGCGGGGCGCGTAGGCTCCTCGATCGGGGATGGCGGGGATGGCGGCGGCGTCGGTGGGTATCGGCGTCTGGTCGGTCACCAGAGCCTCCGCGTCGCGCTCGGGGGTCGGGGCCTTGGGGGACGCCTCAACGCCGCCCGGCGAAAGCGGTTCCGCCGCGACCGACGAGTCCTGAGGCGGGCTGGCGGGCTGCTGGGCCGGCTCCCGCCGCGGCATGGGCATGGGGGCGGGCGTTCCGGACTCCGCGGACTGGCCGGCCAGCGGGAAATCGCGGTCGAGTTGGGGGTCGTCGACGGTGGCCGCCGCGCCGGCGTGCACGACGATGACCGCCATGTTGCCGCGGCCGCCGCGTTGATTGGCGATGCGGATGAGCCGATCGACGGCCAGTTGCGGGTCCATGCTGCCGCGGAGGACGCGGACGATCATGGCGTCGTCGAGTTCGCGCCACAGGCCGTCGGTGCAGAGCAAGAGGACGTCGCCCTCGTCGATCGCGTGTTCCGAGATCTGGACCGACTGGTCCGGCGTCAAGGCTCCAAGAGCGACGCGGGGTTCGGGGTCGAAACCGTCGCCGGGGGGAGCGGAATCGTCGCGCGTGAGCTGGGTCAGCGCTCCGGTCTGTCCCGAGTAGCGGTACGCGCGGGAGTCGCCGGCGTGCAGAACGTAGGCCTGCGGTCCGTCCAGATAGACGGCCGTGAGGGTCGTCGCCATGCCGGTGATGCTGACGTTGTTCTCGGCGTTCTGGCGGAGCTGTGCGTCGACGCAGAGAGCGACGTAGTTCAGGTAGTCTTTGGTGCTCCGAAGCGTGTCATCGATCTGGGTGAGATAGTCGGCGCCCCATCGGGCGAAGCGTTCGGCGGCGTCCTCGAGCATGTTGAGCGCCTGAGCGCTCGCGACGCTTCCGCCCTTGCGCTGCCCGACGCCGTCGGCCACGGCGCAGAGCCACTTCTCCACCCCGCGCGTCTGGTCGGTGGCGAGCCTTCGGAAGCACTGGGAATCCTCATCGCCCCGGCCGGCCTTGCGCGCGGCCGCCCCGACGTCACTGCGCCCGGCGGCATGGAAGTGGAGCATCCTGTCCGTGACCTCCAAGTGCGTCCCTCACCCCGAGCCCGCGCGCCATGGGGCCCGCAAGGCCGGAGTTCTATTCCGCGTCGGCCGCCGGATGCCCTACCTCGACGGGCAGAGGGTAGCTGTAGATGCGGTGGCTGACCATCGCGGAGACGTGGTAGACGCCGGGGGGGACGGGACGGCCGTCATTGTCCACTAGCGGCCAGTAGACCACGCGGACGAAGCTGTTGTCCGGAGGGATGTTGAAGAGGGGCATGTCGCGAAGAGCGTTCTCATCGCGAAGGGATGCGTCGCCGGGGCGCTGATTCAGCTTCCAGGATTCGTCCTCGACCCGGTACCAGCGGATGCCCTCGCCGGTCCAGCGCTGCTTCGACCAGCGCCACACCTCCACTCCGTCGCGCTCGACGATGAAGTCGCAGAGGTACCCGGCGGGCGAGGCGAAGCGGATGGGATACTTGGTGTCGTTCTTGAGGATCATCCGCAGGAGCATCTCTCCGGCGTGCTCGCCCGTACTCGTGGGGCCCGCCGTCTCGAGCACGCAGAACGCGCCGCGGTCCGACTGCCACTTGAACACCTGCAGGGGATCGATGGACACGGCGCCGTCCGCCTCGCGCAGGACCGTGCCGCGAACGACGACGCGCGCGCCGTAGCTCCACTCGGGGTGCAGGTCCACGTGGTCCGGGGGAACCGGGTCCTGCACGGAGCGCGGATAGTTGCCCTCGGCGACGGGGGAGTTGCGCACATAGACCTCACCGGTTTCATCGCCCAGGATCCAGTCGGTGAGGCGAGGAGCGGCCACGCCGTCCAGCGGACGGAGCGGTCGGGCGACGTTCGAGCGGTACTCGCCTTTGAGTTCAACGAACTCGCCGTCGCGCCAGATGTTGGGCGCGGCGATCACATCGGCGACCCGGAGCCCGGTCTCCAGAGGGAGAAGCTCGAACGAGCCCTCGGCCTCGAGCGGCTCGCCTCCGGCTGGCTGCAGCACGGCGACCACGCGGTGCGGGCCGGCCGCGAGACGGAGTTGACGGGCCGGGAGGGCCTGAGCGAACACACGGACCTCGCCGACCGGCAGGATGATCTCGGAGGGCTCTCCCGCGGGAGTGACCGTGCCGCGCGGAGCCTCCGCGCCGTCCACCCGCACGCGCACGGCGGGCGGATCGACGAGGAGCCCGATGTCCTGCGCGCCGTCGTTGCGGATGCAGAGCGCCACGCCGATGGCGTCGTTGGGGCCGTAGACCTGCCGGTCCGTCTCGATCCAGCGCGTGAGGGACTCGTCGAGGGTCGACGCGGCGCGCGCGCCGATCGCCCCGGTCGCGAGGAGCGCCAGGATAGCGGAGACGGCGAATCGCCTGTTGATCATGGGTCGCCTCCCAAGCCTCAGAGACGCGCGGTCCCGACGGCGCACAGCCGTCGCTCGCGGCCGGTTGCCCGGCATCGATGGTACAAAGGCGCCTCACGAGTGTCAACGAAGCGCCCCCGCGCCCGGTTCAGCCCCTCGGTTGCGCGACCGCGCCCTGCGGCGTTCCTCGCGAGGAGGCCGGCGTGCTATCCTGGTTGAGGCAACGCGACACGGAGGGATTGAGCCGACATGGCGGACATCGCGCGCGAGTTCCGAAGACTGACCCGGTACGAGAACCTCACAGACCCCGACCAGGCTCGGGGCGCGCCGCAGCCGCCGCTGGAACTGCCGCGGGATCCCGACTCTCCGATCATCCCCCTGCCGGATCCGGCGGGGGTGGCGCTCGCGGAGGTGAACCCTCGGGTTCTGATCGAGCGCCGGGAGAGCGTACGACGGTACGCCGACGAACCGATCAGCCTCGCCGAGTTGTCGCTTCTGCTGTGGTGCACCCAGGGCGTTCGCAAGGTGATCCGCGACAAGGCGACGTTCCGGACCGTCCCATCGGCGGGGGCGCGCCACGCCCTGGAGACGTTTCTGTTCGTGAACCGGGTGACCGATCTTGCGGCCGGGCTCTATCGCTTCGTGGCTACGGAGCAGGCGCTCGTCGCCGCGCCTTCGGACTGCGATGTGATCGGGCGCGCCCAGGAGGCCTGCCTCGGCCAGGAGATGGTCGGCCAGGCGGCGGTCACCTTCGCCTGGGCCGCGGTCCCGTACCGCATGATGTGGCGGTACGGGGAGAGAGGGCTCCGCTACCTCTACCTGGACGCCGGACACGTGTGCCAGAATCTGCACCTCGCGGCCGAGGCCATCGGGTGCGGCGTGTGCGCGATCGGCGCCTACGACGACGAGGCGATGGACCGGCTTCTGGGGCTGGACGGAGAGAGCCTTTTCACGATCTACCTCGCGGCGCTGGGGCGCAAGCGTCCATAGTGACGGATGCGCCGGTCCAGGTCGGCCCCGCGCCGCCGCTGCGGGCCGGGCCGCGAGACGACAATGCATGCGGGGTCTCGCTGGCGCCCGCGCTCGTCGCGTGCGCCCGAGAGGAGATGCTCGTGGAGAGAGTCCTGGTCGTGGATGACTCCGGGATCTACCGATCGGTGACGTGCAAGACCCTGGAGGAGTGGGGATACGAGCCGATCCCGGCGGAGGGCGCCGACGAGGCGCTCCGGATCCTGCGCGCCCCCAACCCGCCCCGACTCGTGCTGCTCGACTGGATGATGCCGGGCGTGTCGGGCATCGAACTCTGCCGGCACATTAAGGGGGCGGACGACCTTCCCTTCATCTACGTCATTCTCCTGACGAGCAAGACGGAGACGGAGGACGTTGTGGCCGGCCTGGACGCCGGGGCGGATGACTTTGTCTCGAAGCCGTTCGAGACCGCGGAGCTGCACAGCCGGGTGCGGGCCGGCTTCCGGGTCCTACACTACCAGCAGGCTCTGGCGGACAGGACCGAGCAGGTGCGCTCGCTGCTCGTCTCGATGCCTGGCGTGGTGATGATCAAGGATGGCGCGGGCAGGCTGATCGAGGCGAACGAGACCTGCGTCGAGTTGTTCGGGCTCGCCCGGACGGAGTGGCAGGGCCAGGACGCGGCGGCGCTGGGGCGGGTCCTCGGGGTGAAGGGCGAGTCGCTCGCCGCGTGGGAGCGCTCGGACGCGGCCGCCTGGGAGGGCGGCGGCATCCTGCGCGAGGAGATCGCTCTGACGGTCGGAGGCGGCCGGCGGCTCGTCTTCGATGTGACGAAGGACGCGCTGCGCGACGCGTCCGGCGAGCGGAAGGCGCTGATCGTGGTGGGGCACGACGTCACCGTGCGCAAGGAACTCGAAGAGGAACTCCTCCATGACGCCTCGACCGACCCGCTGACCGGGCTCTTCAACCGCCGGGGCATGGAGAAGCGCTTCGAGCCGGCCCTGCAGTACGCCAGACGCTTTGAGCACCCTCTGAGCCTATGCTTGTGCGACGTGGATCGCTTCAAAGGAGTGAACGACACGTACGGCCATCACGCGGGCGATGAGGTGCTTAAGAAGCTCGCGGACATCATGCGGTCGGAACTGCGCGAGGTGGACGTCGCGTGTCGCCACGGCGGCGACGAGTTCGCGATCCTCCTGCCGGGGGCCGCGGCCGAGGACAGCGCGGCGTGCATGGAGCGCATCCGGAGACGCCTCGAGTCCGAGGTCTTCGACGGAGGCGAGGCGGGTGCGTTCCACGTCAGCGGCACGTTCGGCATCGCGGACACCGTCGCGGCGGAGGCGACGCGCGAAGGGCTTGCCGAGGCGGCCGACCAGGCGCTGTACGCGGCCAAGGAGCGGGGGCGGAATCAGGTCTCGCTGTACGCTTCGGAGAGTCCGCCGCTCTCTTTGGCTTGACGTCCTCTCACGGCCCGACGTAGCATGAAGCGAGGCAGCTTGCACGGAGTAGGGGGCGCGTACATGTCGGACCTGGTCATGCAGATCGCGGCGATGTCGATGGCGATGAAGAGCGCCGAGGTGACGCAGTCGGTGCAGACGGCGTTGCTGAAGAAGTCGCTCGACAGTTCGGAGCAACAGGTTCAGTCGCTCCTCGAGCAGTTGCTTCCCGCGCCGGCCTCGATGCCGGGCGTCGGTGAGCGCATCGACGTGCGCGCGTAAGGGCCCGTTGATCGTCGCTTAACGCGGCCCTAACCTCCAGCGACCCCATCCGCGCTACCCTCCGTTGCGGGCTCGAAGCCAAGCGTTTCCGGCAGGACCGACGGGAAGGGCATGGAGGATTGTGAGCACACACTGCATCGGTGCGCGTACGCGTTGTGTCGTTCTGTTGGGGCTGATCACCCTTGCGGCGTTCTGCGCTCTCCAAGCGCCGGCGTTCGCCCAGCCTCCCCGAGCCACGGGACTCGTGTTCGAGGATCGCGACGGAGACGGAGCGATGGGCCCCCGCGAGGAGGGCCTGCCCGGGGTGCGGGTCTCGAACGGCGAGAGCGTCGTCCTGACGGACGCCGAGGGGCGCTGGAGTCTTCCGTACGACGACGACACGGTCTTCTTCGTCATCAAACCCCGCGACTGGGCCTACTCCGTCTACGAGAACGCGCTTCCGCGCTTCTACTACATTCACAGGCCCGCGGGTTCGCCGGAACTCAAGTACGGCGGCATCGCGCCGACCGGCCCGCTCCCGGCATCCATCGATTTCGGTCTGCGGCGGAGCCCGGAGAGCGATCGGTTCGAGGCGCTCTTCTTCGGCGACACCCAGTCGCGCAACGTGCGCGAGGTCGAGTATCTGCGCCGCGACATCCTGCTCGACTTGATTGGCGGCGATTACGCCTTCGGGGTTACGCTGGGCGACGTGGCGTTTGACGACCTGTCCGTTTTCGAGCCGCAGAACAAGGTGATCGGCAAGCTGGGGATCCCGTGGCACAACGTGCTCGGGAACCACGACGAGAACTACGACGCCCCGAGCGACGAGGACTCCGACGACGCCTTCCAACGCGTCTTCGGTCCGGCCACCTACTCATTCGACTACGGCCCCGTCCACTTCGTCATCTTGGACGACGTGATCTGGCATCCCAAGGAGGGCGACAAGAGCGCGCGGTATACGGGCGGTCTGACCGACTCCATCTTGCGGTTCGTTGAGGAGGATCTGCGGTTCGTTCCCAGAGACCAACTCGTCGTCTACATGATGCACATTCCCATCGTGGAAGACCCCGAGAAGGCCCGCTTCTTCGCGCTCCTCGAGGGGCGTCCCCACACCCTCTCGTTCTCGGCTCACACCCACACCATGCAGCAGCACTTCCTGGGCGCCGACTCGGGTTGGCCGGGTCCCCAGCCGCATCACCACATCACGGCGGTCACGGCTTGCGGCTCGTGGTGGGGCGGGCCTCCCGACGCGGAGGGCGTTCCGGTCGCGACAATGTCCGACGGGGCCCCCAACGGCTATCTTGTGATGACGTTCGACGGCGCGAGCTACTCGGCCAGGTTCGTCGGCGCCCGCGAGGGCGACAGGCAGATGCACCTCTGGGCTCCTCCACGCATCCGCGCGGCGCGCCTTGCGGACGCATCGGCCTACGCGAACGTGTGGGGCGGGAATGAGCGCTCGACGGTGGAGATGCGCGTCTGCGAGCTTCCTTGGGTCGCGATGGAGCGGGTGCGGGAGACCGATCCAGTCTACCTGCGACTTGTGGCGGCGAGCGCGGATCTGGAAGAGCCTTACTCGAAGCTGTGGGACAACGGGCCGGGCGCGCACCTCTGGCGCGCGCCACTGCCATCGGATCTCGCGGTGGGGAAGCACCTCATCCAGGTGCGCACGACGGACATGTATGGCAACACGTTCACCGAGACCCGGGTGCTGCGCGTTACGGAGTAGCGGGCGCCAGGTCTCCGGAAGCCGCGTTAGGCAGCCCTCACGTCGTCCACATGCCGCGGCGTGAGGGCTGCGGGTTTGGGAGAGAGGCGCGCATGGCGACCAACGCGATCGAGGTGGGAATGGGCGTCGCCGAGATCACCCCGGCGGAGGGCGAGGGGATCTGCGGATACATCGCCCGTGAGCAGACCAGCCTCGGTAGTCGCGAACCCCTCCTGGTGACCGCCTTCGCGGCGCGGTCGGGTTCCGACGCGGTCGCCGTTCTCAGCGCGGACGTTCTGGCGGCCGATCAGGCCTTCGCGGACGCGCTGCGCGAGACACTCGGAGCGAGCTGCGGTCTCGGCGCGTCCGCGATCGCTTTCGCGTCGACGCACACCCACTCCGCGCCCGCGCTCAGAGGCTTCCGGCACATGGGGCGAGCTTCGGAGGCGTACCGCGGCTCGGTCTTGGCGGCGTCGCGGGCCGCGCTCGAGAAGGCGCTCGGCGACCTCCGCGAGGCGGCCCTGTCGGTGGGCCGGGCCGATGTCCACGGCGTAAGCCACAACCGCAGAAGTTCAGACGAACCCCTAGACAAGGAGTGCATCGCGCTCCGCGCCGACCGGCAAGACGGCTCGGTCCGGTGGCTGGTGCAGTGGCAGTGCCATGCGGTGTGCTATGGCGCGGACAACCGCCTGACGGGGCCGGACTTTGTGGGCCCGCTCCGACGCTCGCTGCTTGCCGACGAGGCGGACTCCGGGGCGCTCTACCTGAACGGATGCTTCGGGGACGTGAATCCGGTGGGACGGGCCGAGGAAGGCGCGCGGGTCACGGGGGAGGCGGTGGCTGAGACGGTCCGTTCGATGAAGCGGACGCCCTTGGGCGGCGATGAGGTGGGAGGGTCTCTCCGCCGCATCGCGCTCCCGCTCCGCCGCGAGATGACCGTCGCGGACGCCGAGGCTCATCTCGCGGAGTGCTCCCGCGCCGCGGAGGACGCGCCGGAGGGCGATGACGGGCGTGGGGCGCGCGCGATGCTCGACTGGGCGGAGGAACTCCTGCGGCGGGTGCGGGCGAAGGACCTGCCCCCCGATCCCGTGGTCGACGTGCAGACAATACGGATTGGCGATGCGGTGCTGTGCTTCTTGCCGTGTGAGCCGATGGGCCAGCTCGGACTCGACCTGAAGGCGCGCTCCCCCTGGCCGGTGACGATGCCGGTGGGTTGCGCGAATGGCGTGGCCGGGTATCTCGGGCCGCGCGAGTCGTTTGGACGTCCGGGCTACGAACTGGACGTCGCCAGTCGCTACTACGATCTGCTTCCGTTCGAGCCCGGCTGCGGGGAGATGGTCACGGAGACCGTGCTCGCGATGCTGGGCCGCTGAGCGGCCCGGCGCGCGCGGACGCAAGGGCGCCATGCGGCGCCTCCGCTGATCGGTTCGGGGAAGAATCACTCGTCTGTCGGCGGCCGCCAGAAGACCTCGATGCGAGCCTGCCGGCGGAGGCGGTCGAGGTAGGCCGGAAGCTCGCGATGAACCTTGCGCTGCAGGAGCAGGCTCATGGCGGTTTCCTTGAGGTACTCGTCGCTGGCCGTCTGGAGCGCCGCCCTCTGCTCATCGGTCAGGCCCTCGGCCCCCATCGACTGGCCCGGAGCGAAGACCTCGATCAGCTTCATCACAAGGAAGCCCTCCGGCGTCTCGACCGGGCCGGCGCACTCGCCGGGGGCCGTGATGCCGAACGCAATCTCTTGGTGGATCCCCGGCTCCTCGCCGGGCTGGGCCGCCGCGTACATCCGGATGTCGCCGTAGTTCGGCTGGAAGTCGGGCGCGGCAAGCACCTCCAGGAATCGTCGCGCCTCGGAGCGCGCCACATCCACGCGGTCCTCGCCGGGCTCGAGGTCGGCCTCGGGGATCAGGTCGGGACGGAACAGATACGTGGCGACGCGGCGCTTCTCTCCGCCCTGGAGTTCGGCCAGGAGGCTGTCGAAGCCGGCCGCGATCTCCTCGTCGGTGAGTTTGAGTTCCCGCATCAGGATGCGCTCGGCGGTCATCCGGACCGCGATGTCGCGCCGAACCGACGCCGGCGTGATCGCCTGCTCATCGAAGTACTCGCGGAAGGCGGAGGAGAAGGATAGAAGGTCCTCCCGATCCTCGGCGTACCCGCCCTTCATGTTCAGGAGGTTGCGGAGGAACTGCTCGTACTCGAGGTCGATCTCGCCTTCGGTCGGGATGAGGGCGCCGGTCGCCGCCGCGCGTTGGCGGACGAGTTCCGCGACGATGAGTTCCTCGAGGACGCCCTCGCCGTATAGAGCCGCGATCTCCTCCAGCGCCTGGCTTGCGGTGACGCGCACCTGTCCCTCTCGATCGCCGGCGACGACCGGGTCATCCTCCGAATCTTGGGCGAGGCCGCTCACCGCGGTAAAGGCGAACAGAGCGGCGATCGCGAGAAAGCAGCGCTTCATGACCATCCACCTCCGAGGCGTCCGCCCGGCGTCCGGCCTGCGGCGCGGGCCGGGCTTGGTCCGCGCCGATAGTGTAAGGGCCGAACGGGACCGGTGTGAAGTCCGCAGTCCGGTTTGCGCTTGCCGCAGGGAATACAACCGGTTGCGCGAACCGTCGTTCGGGGTGACGGCGGTCGGGAGCGGAGCGATGGCGTACAGGCGGACGACGCGACGTGAGTTTCTGGCCGCAGGCGTTGGCGCGGCGGCCGGCGCGGTGATCACGCAAGCGGCGCAGGCACAGGAGGCCACCATGATCCGGGTCGACCCGACTCCGAAGTTCGAGCTGTCCCCGCACCTCTACATGCAGTTCATGGAGCCCCTGGGAACCACAGACGGGAGCGTGGCCGCCGGCTGGGATCACGGGCGCGACCGCTGGCGCGAGGACCTCATCGAGACCACCCGGGAACTCGGGGCCACCATGGTCCGTTGGGGCGGGTGCTTCTCCTCGTACTACCGGTGGCGTGAGGGCGTCGGGCCGCGGGAGAGCCGGATCCCGATGCTCAACATGTGTTGGGGCGGAGTGGAGACGAACCAGGTCGGCACGGCCGAGTTCATCGACTTCTGCCGGCAGGTTGGGGCCGAGCCGCTCATGTGCGTGAACTTCGAGTCGGACGGCCGCGACTACTGGAAGGCGGACCCGAAGGGGAGCGTGCGGTTCGCCGGCGCCCGAGAGGCCGCCGATTGGGTGCGCTACTGCAACGCGCCCAATGACCCGGAGCGTCTCGCCCATGGGGCGCGGGAGCCCTACGACCTGAGGATGTGGCAACTCGGAAACGAGACCTCGTACGATCCGCAGGGCTTCGATGTGGAGACGGCCGCGCGGAAGACGGTTGAGTTCGCGAAGGCGATGCGCGCGGAGGATCCGACACTGAAACTGATCGGCTGGGGAGACAGCGGCTGGGCCCCGCGCATGCTCGAGGTCGCTGGCGAGCATCTCGACTACATCGCCTTTCACCACATGTTCAATCCGGACGGCGGCATGGAGAACTCGCCGCTCCGCGGGACGGCGTACCGTGAGGACCCGGCCTGGACGTGGGAGCGCCTGATGAGCGCCTACGTTCCACACGAGGCCAGGATTCGGGCGATGCGAGAGGAGGCCTCGGGGTACGGCGTTCCGCTCGCGATGACCGAGTGTCACTTCGCGCTCCCCGGCCGAGACCGCTGCGATGTGCTGGCGACTTGGGCGGCGGGTGTCTCCTACGCGCGGATGCTCAATGTGCACAGCCGGAACGGCGACGTCCTGAAGATCGCGACGGCGGCGGACTTCTGCGGGACGCGATGGCAGGTCAACGCCGTGATGATCCGCGTGCCGGGCGGCGGGTCGTACCTCATGCCCGTCGCGCTCGTGATGGCGCTTTACCGTCACCACGTTGGTGAACGGGCGCTGGACGTCTCTGCGGCTCCAGCGGACCTCGACGTCACCGCCAGCCGCACGGTCGACCGCGTGTTCCTCCACGTGGTGAACACGAGCCGCGAGCGCTCCTGCGAGGCCGACCTGACGATCGACGGGATGCGCGTCGGCTCCGGACGGATCTTCCAGCTTGCGGCCGACCCCGAGTTCGAAGTGATCGAGTCGCAGCATCGCGACATCGCGGTGGAGGAGTTCGCGCTTCCCGCGACGGGCCGCTGGAGCTTTCCAGCGGCCTCGGTCAGCGCCGTCGAACTCGACGTCGAGGAGGTCTGAGGGGTCGTGGAGGTCCAGGCGCGAGCGGTGACGCGCCGCCAGTTCGTGCGTGGGGCGCTGTTCGCCGGGGCGATGCACCGGACGCTGAGCGCGTGCGGCGCCGAGGAGGGGCCGATGCCGATGGACGAGGGGTTCATGATTCGCGCGGAGGAGCTTGGCTTGCGTTACCGGCATCCCATTCCGGAGCCGACGCTCGCGCATCGATGCTACGCCGGCGGGTCGGAGCGATGGCGCGAGGAGTGCCGTGCGAAGCTCGCGGAGTTGCTGGCCTACGCGCCGCCCGCGCCGTGCTCGGCCCGCTTGCTTCGCACAGCGAGGCGCGGCTCCGTGACGATCGAGGCCTGGGTGATGGCGGTCGAGGAAGGCCTGAACCTGCCCGCCTATCTGCTCCGTCCGGAGAGCCCGGCGGCGGGCGCTCCCGCGCTGATGGCGATCCATGGGCACGGCGCGGTCGAGGCGGTGGTCGGCCAGTACGACGACTACCACCACGCGTTCGGCATGTACATGGCGGAGCGGGGCTGGACGGTGCTTTGCCCCGCTCTCCGCGGGTTCGGGCCGCTCGCGAACCTCTCAGCCGCTGACCCGGAGCGCTGCCTCGACTACTGGAGTTGGGACCGCGGTCCGCAGTTCACGTTGGTGACGGACGGGTTCGTGCACGGCCGGACGCTCGTGGGCGATGCCGTCACCGACCTGATCCGGTGGGAGGACTGGCTCGCGCGGGAGCATGGGGTGCACGAGGCGGATGTGGCCGGCATCAGCTACGGGGGGGACCTGGCGATCACCTACCCCGTCTTCAGTGCGCGCGTCCGCCGGATCTACGCGAGCGGTGCGTTGGGCTCGTTTTCGGTGGTGTTCGGGCGCTGCTACAACGCCCCGGCGCACTGCATCCCGAACGTCCTGCGGTGGATGGACCGCGCCGACATCGCGGGCCTCAAACCCGGACAGCAGCGCTACAGCCAGTTCCTCGA
>CAZCER010000037.1:0-14855 GCA_964497385.1 uncultured Armatimonadia bacterium
CGAGCAGGCGCGTCCAACGGGTCTCCAGGCCGATGCGGAGCGCTCCCGAGCCGGCCGCGAGAGCCAGCAAGCGCCAGACCGGCCCTGTGCGAGCCCTCATTGCCGGGTGAGTCTCGGAGCGCACGGAGCGGAGCGCGCGCGGCGCGGCGGCGAGCGCCGCCGAGGCGGCCAGGAGGCTCGCGAGCATGGCGCAGGCGAGGGTCTTGCGCGACCCCAACGCGGGATGGGCGACGAAGGCGGTGAGGAGCGTCCCGATGCCGGCTCCGAGCAACTGCACCGCGTAGAGGGCGGCGGTGCGCGCGCCGGGACGGCCGGGATCTTCGCAGCCCCGCATCAGAGCGGGCAGAGAAGCGCCCATCGCGGCCGCTGCGGGGAGCATGGTCGCGGCCGCCAGCCCGAGAGCGACGGTCACCAGCGCCGGGCTCCCGATCCCCAGAGAGACCACGCCCCGCGCGTAGAGCGCGGCGACCGACTCACGAACCGACATGGGCAGGAGCGCGCTCAGCGCGACGGCCGCCTCGCACACGGCGAACCAGACGAGCGGAGCGCGGAGACGGTCGGCGACGGGCGCGATCAGTCGGGCGCCGATTGCGGATCCGACGAAGAAGGCGGCCAGGACGACGCCGGCCGCCCTGGCGGACGCGCCGAACGTCACGGCGAAGAGACGGAACCAGAGCACCTCGTAGGCAAGCCCCGCGGCGCCGGACAGACACGCGGCGGCAAGCGGCAGGGCGAATGGCCAGACGTTGGGCCGAGGCGCTTCCGATCGCACGGGGGCTACCGGTTCACGCGCTTTTTCGCGGCCATTAGACGACTGAACGTGTCGGTCTCTGGCGGCGGCTCGGCTCCGGGGGGGCCTTCGCTCGAAGCCGGCGGCGCGGCGGCCCTGGCTTTGGCGGACGCGGCGGCAAGTTGTTCACGGAGCCTCTGCTGTTCCACAAGAGTCTCGGGCGACGCGGCGCCGCGCACGGGGATGGTCTCAACCGGCGGGGCGGAGGGTTCGGCCGGCGTGCTTTCGGTCGTCTCGCCGTGCTTCACGGTGAGGAGCGCCTCGAGGGTTCCTTCCGAGGGCTTGCGCGCGGAGGCGGCCTCGCGCGCGGACCGCACCTTCGCTTTGAACACGGCGACATGCTCCATCGCCATCTCCCACTGCCTGCGGTCAAGCACGAGACGGCGGATGGCGATGTCAAAGGGGAAGGCGATGGCCGCCGCGAGCAGGAGGGCGGGCCAGACGGGGGACGGAGTGCGCACCGAGTGGCGGGCACGGTCGAAGATGCCCGCGAGTTCGGTGGGCTCGCGCCCGACGCCGCCGCTCACCTCGGCGATTCGCGTGAGGGTGAAGTCATCCATCTCCAGGCGCTTGTACTCCTCGGGGTAGGGCACGGAGGAGCCGGCGGTCTGTGCGTGCTGGGCGCCGTCGGGAAGCGTGTAGGTGATGTTGGCCATGTACGCGCCGACGTCGCGCGCGTCGAAGGACTGCTGATAGCGACCGGGAGCGATCTGCTCCAGCTTGAGATCCTTGCCCTCGCCGGCGGGATTCACGAGCCGAGCCCGGATGTCGAGGAAGTTGAGGAACTCGTCTTCGGAGCCGAGCGCTTCGACGGTGATGACGCCTTCGCCGCGCTCGATCGAGACCGTGCTCTCGAGCGCGCCGGCCTCCATCGTGCGGAGCATCCATCGCACGGATTGCTGCCAGAACTTCGGATAGGCGGGCCACTCGATCCACTCCGCCGCCCAGCGCGCGCGGGCGTCCGAGGTGAAGGCGAGGGAGCGCCCGAGGCCGTACTGCCAGGACGCGAAGAGCGGGTCGTCCTTGTGCGTGCGCATGAAGACCTGGGAGGTCGGCTTCTCGGTCGTGCCGACGTAGCCGAGCAGAGGCGGGCAGGACTCCCAGTCGATGCCGCGGAGGGGCGGGGCGGCCGCGTCCACCGCGGGCAGGAAGACCTCCTCGCAGAGGAGCGAGCGGGCGACGAGAAGGGTCTCTTTCGTGTAGATGCGCGGCACGTCTTCCATCCGCTTGGCGACGTAGGTGCGGCCTCCGCTGACCGCGGTGATCTGCCGGTGGCCGGGAGTGTGGGGGCCGTCGCCGAGGGAGACGAAGGTCGTGGTGACGCCCTGCTCGTCGAGCATCTTGCGGGCGAGATCGTCCATGCCTTCCATGTTCTCGCTGTCCGAGCCGTCCGCGAGGCAGATAACGTGTCGGATCTGGCCCTCGGACTTGTTCAGCAGGAGGTCGTACGCGTACTTCAGGGCCACATCGACGAGAATGCCGCCTCCTCCGGGCCCCATTGTGCGGATCTTGCGTTTGGCCTCGTCGATGTCGGTGACCTTGCCGAGAGGGAGCACGTCCTGCGCTTGGGTGTCCACGCCGACGACCGCGAGTTCGTCGCGCTCGGTGAGGAGTTCGGCGGCGAGGCACGCGGCCTCATTGGCGATCTCGATCTTGGTCTTCCCGCCCTCGATCGCGCCCATCGAACCGCTGGTGTCGACGACGATCACGAGGCTGGTCGAGGGGAAGTGCTGTTTGTGGGTGATGTCCATGCTGACGGGGAGGGTCTCTTCGATGGGGGTCTTGTAGTAGCCGCCCGCGCCGAAGCCCTCCTGCCCGCCGATCATGAGGAACCCGATGCCGAGGTCGCGGCAGGCGGCGCGGATAAGTTCCATCTGACTCGTGACCATCGCCGTAGCGGGGATGTCCGAGAAGACGATCGCGTCGTACTGAACGAGCATGTCGAGTTCGGTGGGGATGCCCCCCGGGCCGACGACGTCCACGTCGATGTGTCCGCTCCCGAGCGCCTGAACCAGGCTCGCGTCGGCGTCGGCGTCGCCGGTGCAGAGCAGGGCTCGCGGCTCCCCGGCGATGTGGGTGAAGCCCATGGCGCGGTTGTTCTCGACGAGGGTGTCGTCCTCGGTGACGAGCCGGATCTCGTAGTTCCAGAAGCCGGCCTCCTCGAGCGACTGTCGGAGGCGAAAGACGTTCTTGCCGCTGCCCCACGTGACGCTGTTTTGGCCGTAGAGCTGGCTGTTGCGGTAGACGTAGAGGGTCCCCTCGCCCGCGCTGAGGGCGGACACAACGAGCTTCAGGTCGAACGGCTCGCCCAGCTTCGCGCGCGGAGGCAGCAGGAGACTCTCGACGGCGGCTTCCTTCTCGTAGGGCGTGTGAAGCCGAACGACGTCGATGGGGACTTCGTTGGCGTTGGCGACGCGGGCCTCTTCGAGCGCGCGTCCGAGGGTCTCGTTGCCGTCCGACAGGAGCACGATGCGCTTGGCGGAGCCTGAAGGGAAGCTGGCGAGGGCGAGGCGGATGGCCTGGGAGATGTCCGTCTGTTCGGGGGTCGCGACGGTCTGGAGTTGGTCGACCGTCGGGCTGTAGCTCGGCGAGGTCTCGAGGCTCGCCTCTTCGCCGAAGACGATCACGCCCATCCGATCCCGCCCGCGGCGCATGCTGGAGGTCGCCTCGCGGATGGCGCTGACGGCCATCTCGCGTTGGCCCTCGCCCACCGATCGAGAGCCGTCCACGAGGAAGAACACGCAGAGGGAGTCCTCGGTGCGCAGCACGGTCATGCCGGCGAGCGCGCAGGAGACGGCGACGAGGAGTCCGATCCGTAGCCAGAGCGCCACCCGTCGGCGCCAGCGGGCCATTCCGGCGAGGCTTCGAGCGCTGATCAGGACGGAGACGGCGACCGAAAGCAGCGCGAGCAGCCACCAGGGGTTCTCAAACCGCACTGGCAGTCCCGCGAACCAGCTCTGCAGCGTCTCCAGGCTCATCATCCACGCCTCACGACGTCCGAGCGACGGGGAAAGTCACGCCCACCACCGTCCGGCGCCCCCCAGCATATCACAGCGGGCCGCCCGGCCAGTCGAACAGCGATAGCGCCTGGGGAGGCCCCAACGCGTCGCGCAGGTCCTCCACGGGCACTCCGTGGGGCCCGATCGGGGCGCCCAGGGCGCGGACGGCAAGCCGGCCGGTCGCCTCGGCCAGCGCCGCGCCGGCCGCGCGGCGAGGGGCCGTGGAGGGCGAGTCGGTGGGCATGGCCGACGGGCGCGCGATCTCCCAGTCGGCGTTCGAGGTCCAGACCTCGTCGCGGAACGCGAGCGTCCGCAGGACAACCGCGATCTCGGACGCCATGGCGACGCTGTCCGCCGGGGAGCAGATCGCCACGAGCGACACGAGCGCGGTGTCGCCGGGCGCCCGCAGGAGGCACAGCCAGATCCAGCGACCGCCGCGTTCGACCAGCGCGGCGGCGGCGATCGCGCGGTCCTCCGAGCGAGGAACCAGATCGGCGCAGGGCCCGCCGGAAGCGAGACGATCATCCAGAGCCTTCGCGAGCGCCCCTGGCTCCATGCCCGCGCTCTCGGGGACCTCGGAGACCGCGACCGCGAGCACGCGCCCGCCGCCCGCGGCCGCCCGGTGGGCGAATGTGTGCGTGTCGGGCCCTCCGGCGCCCGGAGCGGCTTCGTAGCCGGCTGGGAGCGTGAAGCGGTAGAGGCCGATGGGGTCCTCGAACGCGTCGCCCTCCTCGGCTCGGGGCGCACTGAGAGCGGAGGCGAGAGCCTCGCTGATGGACGCCATGCCTTCCGGTCCCGCCGCGGCCGAGGCCGCGCGAAGGTGGGCCCAGACCTGCCGCGCCTCGGCGAGTTCGTCCGGCTCGGACTTGGCGGCCGCCAGGACCATCTCGCGCCCGAGCGCGCGGGGGATGCGGATCGGCGCGGCGAGTAGGGTGGCCAGTCCGGCCTCCTGCATTTCGAGCCAAGCCGCGGCGTCGTGTTCGGTGGCCGATGGGCAGACCTGCACGGTGGTGCTCGCGAGGAGTTCCCCGAACGCCTGGCCCAGGGGCCTGCCCGTCTCATGGGCGGCTTTCATGCCCTCAAGCACCTGCGCGCCAGCCTCGGAACGTCCCTCCTCGGGCGCGGCCGCCAGCTCGCGGGCGGCCGCCGCGAACTCGAGGATCTGGTCGCGTCCCTGCGCGTCGCAGACGAGCCACTCCTCGATCAGGCCTTTGCGGAGGCGCTCCGATTCACCGAGGGTGAGCCAGGCGCCGAGAGCGAACTGCGCGGCCGAGCGGATCGCCGCGAAGTCCGAGGCAAGGAGCGGGGGGCTGGTGTCGACGAGAACGGTGTTCGCCTCGGTCTGCGCGTTCGCCGCCGGGGCCAGCAGCGCCAAGACGACGGCGACGACGCATCCGGCCGCCGGCGCGCTCGGGCGCGGCGTTCTCGAAAGACCATTGGCGTTCACCGGTGGTTGCTCACCCCAACTTGACGGCGGTTCCGTAGGCAAGGATCTCCGCCGCGTTCTGCATGACGGCGCTCGTAGTGTAGCGCACACAGAGGATCGCGTCGGCTCCCAGTCGTTGGGCTTCCTCGCACATGCGCGCCTCGGACTGGGCCCGAGCCTCCGCGAGCATCTCCGTGTACTCATGGATCTCGCCGCCCACGAGCTGTTTCAGTCCGGCCAGAATGTCTTTGCCGATGTGCTTCGCGCGTACGGTGCTGCCTTTCACGATGCCGATGGTCTCGGTGACCGTACGGCCCGGAACCTGATCCAGAGAGGTGACGATCATCACGCGCCTCCAATGCGACATGGCCGCCTAGCGGAGCGAGGCGGCGCGTCCGACGAGCAGTCCCACCAAGGTCCAGCCGAACAGGCCGTAGACGACGGCGAGCCCCATGGCGCCGAGCTTCATGGCCAGGATGACGTACCCGGCTCCCACGGTCGGCTGACTGCGCTCCCCGTGGAGGATCGCGTCCGCGGTGCGCGCGGCGTCGACCACTCCCCACACCCACGGCGCGACGAGCCAGCCGGAGAGGAAGACCGCGGCGGCCTTGCCCCAGTCTCCGTTGTAGAGCTGCCCCATGCCGGGGCAGAGCAAGGACAGCACCGCGGCGAGCAGCGGGCTCTGGCTCTCTCGGTCGGCGGCGCAAGCCTCGCAGTGGGGCGCGGAGTTCAACTTACGCGTGCAGACCTCGCAGATCGGCTTGCCGCAACGAGCGCAGTGGTGCGCGGCCGGCGTTGCCGGATGGTGGAAGCAGGGCTGGGGCGCGGAGGTCATGGCATCACCGATGAGTTGTTTCGCGGACAAGGCCAACGCCCCTTGCCCGGCGAATAGCGAGACTGTGGGAACATGGGACGTCAATGTCCATAGACGCTGTTTGCGACGCGAAGTCACGGCGCAAGTGCGCCGCAAGCGAGAGGGGAACCAGATGAGGCTAGTCGTTTGGACAGTAATGATCGGTCTGCTGGCGTCACTACCCGCGATGGCCGCCCTCCCGACGACGGTGGACGAGTTCACCGCGGGGTTCGACGGTCTGGACGATCCGGAGAACGCGGCGGAGTTGTTCTTCACCGCGGTGTACGTCTACACGCACAAGGACAAGGACCTTGGCGAGGATCTGCTCAACGAGATCATGGGTCCGGACAACTGGGACAAGTGCATGCCCATCCTGACCACGGCGCTCGACGAGACGCCGTGGGTGTTCGACTCCTACGCCGCGGACACCGATCCCGATGACGGGTACGCGGGGATCGACCCGGAGGATTTCGAACTCGACATCGTGCGGAGCGACGCGATCGAGTGCGACAAGCTCGGCGTGACCGGACTCGCGACCGTGTTCCTGCAGTCCACCGGTTGCGACAGCCCGCTGCCGCTTGTCCTCACCAAGACTGACGCCGGGTGGAAGGTCGGCAACGCGAGCGGCCTGTGCATGGGGCCCGCGTCCGCGGACGGCAACCCGGGGCTCGACATCGCCGCCACGGCGGAGATCGGCAACATCCTCCACGTCTTCCTCGAGGGCGCCTATCTCTACATCCTGGGTCTCACCGACGTGGGTGACTGGATGATGAAGGCGACGCTCGGCGCGGACGCCTTCCCCGGCGACGTGGACAAGCTTACCGCCAAGGCTCGGGAGATGCCCTGGATCCTCTTCAGCTACGCCCTGGGCACGAGCCCCGATGACGGGTACGTGAGCTTCGACCCGCTCGCGTTCCGCATCGAGATCACCCGCACGCAGGACATGGGCGCGGCCGATCGGCTGAAGGCTTATGTCGTGTGCAGCGGCGCGGACACCGCCCGGCCCTACACCTGCTCGGTGACCAAGCGCGGGCAGTACCGGATGCACGAGTTTTCCACCATCCGTGTGGAGTGCCGGCCGCCGACAGAAGAAGAGTGGTAGACTGAACGTGCGTGAAGGCGTTGCGGCGGGCGGGCCTTCGGGCCCGCCCGCTTCGTTTGCGCGACAACCGGAGGTACCTGCCCGTGCAGTTGACCGCGACCGACCTGACCATGCGTTTCCGCCGCACCTTCCGCATCTCGCGGGGCGCCCGGGATGAGCAGAGGAATGTCCTCGTCACCGTCGAGAAAGACGGCGTCCAGGGCCTCGGAGAAGCTTCGCCAAGCCCGTACTACTTCGACCAGACCGCCGACGCGACGTTCGGCGCGGCGGTCGCGATGGGCGGACTCCTCAACGGCGACCCGTTCGACACGGAGGGCCTGGCGGAGCGGCTCGCGGCGCACTTCCCGGAGCGTCCGGCTGCGCGGGCGGCGGTCGACCTCGCCGTCCACGACTGGATCGGCAAGAAGCTCGGCGTGCCGGTCGCGCGGCTGTTCGGTCTACCGACCGGGCTTCGGAAGCCCACGAGCTTCACCCTCTCCATCGGCGATCGCGCGAGTGTGCGCGAGGCGGCGGAGGAAGCGGCGGGCGCGGCGATCCTCAAAGTCAAGCTCGGCGGCGAGGACGACATCGGGGCTCTGGAGGCGATCCGAGAGGTCTCGAACGCGCCGCTCTATGTGGATGCGAACGCCGGGTGGTTCCCGGAGCAGGCGTTCCGGATGTGCGAGGAACTCAAGGAGTTCGGCGTCGTCCTCATCGAGCAGCCCCTGCCGCCGGGCCAGTACGACGATCTGCGCAAGCTTCGGGACATCACTGGAATCCCGATCGTTGCCGACGAGGACTGCCGCACCTCGGCGGACATCCCCGCGCTTGTCGGTTGCGTGGACGGGATCAACATCAAGCTCGCGAAGTCCGGCGGCCTGCGCGAGGCGCTCCGCATGGCCCTCATCGCGCGCGCGCTCGGGCTCGACGTGATGCTCGGGACGATGGTGGAGTCCTCGATCGGGGTGGCGGCCGCCGCGCAGCTTCTCCCGCTCGCCCGCTGGGTGGACCTCGATGGTCCGCTGCTCTTGAACGCGGAGGACGACCCCTGCACCGGGCTTGTGTACGAGGATGGGCAGATCGTCATGCCCGAAGGTCCTGGCCTCGGGGTGACCCTTAAGTGAGCGACTCCCGCGCGGTGATGCTCGCGTGGCACAGCGCGAGCGCGAGAGCGTCGGTCACGTCGAGCGGCTTCGGCGGTTCGGGCAGATGCAGCAGATGGGCGACCATCGCCTGAACCTGCTCCTTCGCGGCTCGGCCGCTTCCGGTGAGGGCCCCCTTGATGCGCGAGGCGGCGTAGCCCACCACCGGGATCCCCCGCTCCGCCGAAGCGAGCAGCAGCACGCCGCGCGCGTGGCCCATCAGGATCGCGGTGCGCGGGTGCGCGTACTTCGCGTAGATCTCCTCCACGATCGTCGCGTCGGGCCGCACCCGGTCCAGCACCTCGGCGAGCGATTCATGAAGCACCCGGAGGCGCTCCTCGAGCGGCGCGCCCGTCGGCGGGCGGATGGTGCCCCCCTCGAGGAGTTCGACGAAAGGGCCCCGGGCTTCGATCGCTCCGAAGCCCGTTCGCACCAGACCCGGGTCTACACCAAGAACTCGCAAGTCGCCCGCCCTACATGGGTCGTTTAGCATAGCCGCCCCCGCTGTGGGGTGTTGCCTTACTTCCTCCGAAACACCTCATCGAGAATCGCGTTCACACTGTCGAGGTCGGGGTTCGTCTGGATCGCGCGGGCGACGAACTCGGCGGCCTCGGAGCGCTTGTAGTCGAGCCCCACGAGAGCCTCGATGGCCTCGCTCGCGGGGCCCGTCGGGGCGGCGAACATGGGGGCGTCGGGGCGGGCGCCCGAGGGTGCGGCCGCGGATTCCGACGCGAACTTGCCGAGCTTCCCCTGGAGCTTCGCGACCATCTCGCGGGCCTTGGCCTGGCCGATGCCCTGGAGGGTTTTGAGGGACGCGACATCGCCCATCTCGATCCAGCGCGCGATCGCGTCGGCGGGGCTCGAGAACGCCTTGACGGCGCTTCGCGGCCCGAGCACCCCGGCGAGCACCTCCCAGAACGTCTTCTGCGTCTCGGTGAGGAACCCGACCAGCATGGGGGTGGCGCGGTTCTGCTCGATCTGGAGGAAGTGGACGGTCTCGAGGACAACCTCCGCACCGGGCGCGAGGCTTGTCGACACCACCGGCGGGACGCTGACCTGGTACGTCAGTCCGCCGGTCTCGATCAGCACCTGATCCACGCTCACCTCGGCCACCCGGCCGCTGATCCGAGCGATCATGGGCGCGCTCCTCACGTCTCGCGTTCCTCGCGCGCGCCTTCTTCGGCCGGGCCGGGCGTAACCCTCCGAGGGGGCTCTGGCGCGTGGTATCATGCAGGCACTGGAGGCAGCCGATGAGCGGGTCCGTGTTCATCGAGCGGATCGTGATCCGCAACTTCAAGAGCATCCGCGAGTGCGACGTAACTCTCGGACCGCTGACCTTCCTCGTCGGCCCCAATGGCTCGGGCAAGTCGAACTTCGTGGACGCGATCCGGTTTGTGGCGGATGCGCTCAACCGGTCGCTCGATGTCGCTGTCTCGGAGCGGGGGGGCTTCCGGGACCTCTGCCGACGCGGCGCCGACTTCGTTGAGATCGAGCTAGGTCTGTACGACGACGAGTTTGGCAGGGCCGAGTGGGGGATCGGTCTGGCCCCCGCTGCCAACGGGCTGTTTCGCGTCGCGAGCGAGTATGGGCAGCTCTACAGCCACGCGTGGGATGGCAGCGTCGATAGCCCGGGGCAGGCCGACGTGACGGCCGGGTACCACGCGGCCGATGCGTCGGTACAGTGGAGTCACTGGTGCGAACCGGAGCCGGCGTTCGCTGGCCGAGATCCGAACTCCGTGCTCCTGACTGAGTGCAACTGGGTCGACGGCTATCGAGAGCTACATGCTGCCCTCTCATCCATGTCGTTCCACAACCTCAGCCCGCACGCGATGCGCCTGCCGCGAGGACCGAGCCTCGGTAGGACGCTGTCCCCGGACGGTGCGAACATCGCTGCCGTCCTGCACAGCATGGCGAGAGGGCACCCGGACGCGCTGGAGCAAGTGCGCTCGGCTCTGACCACGGTGGTCCCCTCCGTGACCGAGGTGGAGCGCGAGGAGATCGCGGGCATGGAGGCCGTGCGCTTCACGGTCAGCACGAACGGGCGAACGGACCGGTTCTACGCGAGCGCCATGTCGGACGGCACGCTTCGTACGTTGGGTTGCCTCGTGGCGCTGTACCAGGGCGGCATCGGTCCGGACTCCACCGGGCCTCCGCTCGTGGCGCTGGAGGAGCCCGAACTCGCGCTCCATCCGGCCGCGGTGCGGGTGCTCCTCGAGTGCCTTTCGGAGGCCAGCCTCACAAGGCAGGTCATCGTCACGAGTCACGGCAGCGACCTGCTGGATGATGAGGACCTTACGCCCGACTCCATCCTCGCCGTCGAGACGGTGGACGGGGAGAGCCGCATAGGGCATCTCGACGGCGTCGCCAGGCAGGCCCTCGACGAGGGCCTGTTCACCGCCGGCGAACTCCTGCGGCTGGGGCAGCTCATGCCGGCGGAGGGGGCCGCACAGTGAGCCTTGTCCGCCTCGCGTGCATCGTGGAGGGCGACGGCGAGGTGGAGGCTCTGCCCGTGCTCGTCAGACGGCTCGCGGTACTTCCCGATCCTTTGATAGGCGTGGATGTCGCGCGTCCGATCCGTGTGAAGCGCGATCGCTTCGTTCGCGGGCGCGATGTCGAGAAGCATGTCCGCGTCGCGCGCGGCGACCGTCGTGGCGGGGTTCTCGTTCTGCTCGACGCGGACCAGGACTGCCCGGCTGAGTTGGGCCCTGCCCTGGCCAAGTCGGTTGCCGCGATGCTCCCGGATGTCCCGCACGCCATCGCGCTCGCGAAGTGCGAATTCGAGACCTGGTTCCTCGCCGCGGCTTCGTCGCTTGCGGGCAGGTGCGGGCTGCCCGATGACTTGGCATGTCACGAGGCCCCAGAGAGCGTCCGCGACGCGAAAGGCTGGCTGGCGCGCCAGATGCCGCAGGGCGCGGCGTACAAGGAGCGTCAGCACCAACCCCGCTTGGCCAGCGCCTTCGACGTGGCGATGGCCTGCGAACGCTCCCCCTCCTTCCGTCGCTTCTGCCGGAAGACGCTCGAACTCATGATCCGCCTGAGCGACGACGACCACACCCTTCCCGCCTTCGTCCAGGACTGACGGCCTCACCCGCCGAACACCTCTTGCATGCCCATCAGCCTGGAATCCGCGATCTTCCGAGCCTATGACACCGTCCGGCGGCAGCCCATCCTGCTCGCCCCGCCGCTGGCTCTGCCGCTTCTCGCGATGGCCGTGTGGGCCGCCGTGTCGTGCTGCGGAGTGGGGCCCGCGATCGGCGCGATGCACACGCACGGGGCGGGCTCGGTGGCGCTGCTCGTCGTTGCCTACGGACTCTGCTGGCTCGCGGCGAGCGTGGTGCTCGGCGTGTATCTGGGCGGCTGGTCTGAGATGGCCTCGGAGGCGCTCGCCGGGCGCGAGGTCGGCCTCGTGACCTTCTTCATCGGGTCGGTCGGCCGGTGCGGGCGGTTTGTGCTCTGCACCGCCGTGGTTCTGCTCGCGATGACGGCCCTCGCTCTTCTCCCGCTCCTGGGGCTCGACGTGGCCGTGCTCGGGATGAAGGTCGCCACGGGCTCGCGCGTCGGCGGGGCGGTGCTCGCGCTGCCGGTTCTTCTGTTCTGGGGGCTTGCGGGCGGGGTCTTCACCTTCGCGATCCTCGCCTGGCCCGCCGCCGCCGTGCTGGAGAACGCCTGCTGGCTCCGACCGCTCATCCTCGGCGAGCACCGCCTCCGGCTGCACTGGCCGACGGCGCTCGGGCTGTTCCTCACGTGGTCGCTCGGGATGGGCCTGCTCTGGCTTTCGGGCGCCGCGCTCCGACTGCCCGCGCTGCTCACGGGCCTTGTTCATGCTTCCCCGACGGTCTCGCACCTTGCGTTCGCCTTCCTCGCCATCGCGGGCGTAACCCTCTGGCTCGCGGGGGGCGTCCTTACGGGCATCCTCTACGTCGCGGGCTTCCACGGCTACCGCGATGCGATGGAGGCTGACCATGCCTAGTCCGAAGCCGCTCACCCGCCACGAGCGCTTCCGAAGCGCCCTGGAGGCGCTCGCTCGCCCGCTCCCGTGGGAGCGCCGTGCGGGCTTCCGGGACAGCGTCGCGAGCGGTGGCCTTACGCGGTACTCGGAGCGATGGCTCGGCGAAGCGCTGGAGTGCTGCCCGGATCGGGAACTCGCGGGACGCCTCGAGCGGCTCGTTCCGCTGTTCGCGGAGTACAGCGCTTCGGAGCCGGCGGCGCGCGAGCAAGCGATGGACGCGATCGACGCGGGCCTCCGAGCCCTGAACGAGACGCTCGAAGGGAAGGCCGCGAGCTGGCGCGAGGTGGCGGAGGAGCGCGACCGGGCGCTCGACGCGCGCGAGGTGGAGGATGACCTCCGCGCGGCCCAGGACATCGCCGTCCAGTATCTCAAGGGCGTCGGCCCGAAGATCGGAGAACTCCTCGCGCGGCTGGGGATCGAGACCGCCTACGACCTTCTCCACGCCTACCCACGCACCCACCAGGACCGGCGCCATCCGACACCTGTAGCGGAGCTGCAGGATGAGGTGTCGGACGGGATCCTCGTCCGGATCGGCTCGCCGCCGAAGCAGCAGCGGATGAAGCGCGTGGTGCTCGTTACCGCGCAGGCCTACGACGACACGGGCTCGGTGGAACTCGCGTGGTTCAACCAGCCGTGGCTTGTCGATAAGCTTCCGCGCGGCACGCGGCTCTACGTGGTCGGGCGTCCCGAGGACTGGGGCCGCCGCATGCGCATGACGGTGAGCGAGTACGAGGTCATCGGCGACGACCTCGCGCCGCTTCAGGTCGGCCGCATCGTGCCCGTCTACCCGCTGACGGAGGGCCTCCAGCAGCAGCGGCTGCGTTCGATCATGTCCACCGCCGTAGAGCGTTTCACGCATGGGGAGTTCGATCCGGTTCCCCTGGCAATCCGCGAGAAGCGGCGTCTCCTGAGCCTTCCGAGAGCCTTGCGGGGCATCCACTTCCCCGCCGACCCCGAGGAGTACGAGCAGTCGCGCGCGCGCCTCGCGTACGGCGAGCTTCTCGCCCTGCAGGTCGAGGTCGCCCGGAGGCGGAGGGAGATTCGCTCGGGCGAGACGATCCCCATCCGCCCGGAGTCCTCGCCGCTCGAGGAACTCGAGGGCGCGCTCCCGTTCCGGTTCACGAACGCCCAGCGGAAGGCCGCGAAGCGCATCCTCACGGACCTCCGCTCGACCACCCCGATGAGCCGGCTCCTGCACGGCGACGTGGGCTCGGGGAAGACCGCGGTCGTGATGGCGGCGCTGCTCGCCTGCGCGCGGGCGGGTCTCCAGGCCGCGATGATGGTCCCGACGGAGATTCTCGCGCAGCAGCACTTCCGGAACCTGAAGCGCACGCTCGGGGCGCTCGGGGTCGAGGTGACGCTCCTCGTGGGGAGTCTCCCGAAGCGCGTGCGGGACGAGCGCCGCGAGCGCGTCCGCCTCGGGGACGTCTCCGTCGTGGTCGGCACGCACGCGCTCATTCAGGAGGGTGTGGATTTCCGCCGGCTTGCACTGGTGTGTGTGGACGAGCAGCACCGCTTCGGCGTGGCGCAGCGCTCGGGCCTCGCCGAGAAGGGCCTCAACCCGCACAGTCTGGTGCTCACCGCGACGCCGATCCCGCGCACGCTCGCGCTCACCGTCTACGGACACCTGTCGGTCTCGGTGCTCGACGAGATGCCGCCCGGCCGACAGGAGATCCTGACGAAGATGGCCGGCCGCAAGGCCGCGTACCAGCTTGTGCGCAAGGAGGCCGCGAAGGGCCGGCAAGCCTACATCATCTGCCCGCTGATCGAGAAGTCCGAGGCGCTCGATTGCGAGGCCGCCGAGGATCTCGCGTCCCGGCTCCGCAATGAGGACCTGGAGGGCCTGCGGGTGGGGCTCCTGCACGGGCGGATGCCTGTCGAGGACCGCGACGCCACGATGGCCGCCTTCGCCGCGGGCGAACTCGACGCGATCGTCTCCACGACCGTGGTCGAGGTCGGCGTGGACATCCCGAACGCGACGGTGATGGTGATCGAGAACGCGGAACGCTTCGGGCTCGCGCAGCTCCATCAGCTTCGGGGGAGGGTCGGGCGCGGGGAGGCGAAGTCCTACTGCCTGCTTCTCTGCGGGAGGCGCACACAGGAGGCGCGCGAAAGGCTTGAGGTGCTCTGCCGCACCACGGACGGCTTTGAGATCGCGATGGAGGACCTGCGCATCCGCGG
Source organism: uncultured Armatimonadia bacterium (assembly GCA_964497385.1). Taxonomy (GTDB): domain Bacteria; phylum Armatimonadota; class Zipacnadia; order UBA1398; family UBA1398; genus CAZCER01. Next base: position 14,482 of record CAZCER010000037.1, read on the forward strand.
GCCGGGCGAGTTCTTCGGAGCGCGCCAGAGCGGGCTGCCCGATCTCCGGATCGCGAACGTGCTCGAGGACATCGCGCTTCTCGAGATGGCGCGCGAGGATGCCGAGGCCCTGGTCGAGGAGGACCCGGAGTTGCTCCGGCCCGAGGTCGCGGACCTCGCGGAGGAACTCCACCGCCGCGTCGGGATGAAGGTTGGTCGCAAGCTGATGGGATGAGGGGTGTGCGCATGGGCGCGAGGAACGTGGTCACGGGTGCGTTCGGGTACACGGGCAGGCACATCGCGAAGCGGCTTCTGGAGGCGGGGGAGGAGGTCGCGACGCTCACGAGCCGCACGCTGGCCGAGCGGTGGCGGTTGCGTCCCGTGCCGCTGGCGGC
>CAZCER010000038.1:0-6332 GCA_964497385.1 uncultured Armatimonadia bacterium
CATGGACTGCCTGATCGCCTCGAGCACCTGCCTCTGGCGGTCCGTCAGATCGCGCATAGTCTTCCGCCTTCCCGCTTGTGACGCGTCCCGGGCCAACCGGAACCCGTTGGAATCGCCATGCAAACTTATGTTACACGAACAGCAGTTTGGTTTTCAAGTCCCCTCCGAGGGAATCCTTCCCCTGAGTCGAAACTTCCAGGGTCGTCAAAGGGACTGCATAGCGACCGTATCTGAGCGGAGCAGGAGGCTCGAGTCGATGCTGATCTCGGAAGTCGCGCGTCTCGCCGATGCCCTTGCGGCCGAGGTGAGCAAGGTGATCCTCGGCAAGCCCAAGGCGGTGCGGGGGGTCCTCACAGGGCTTTTCGCGGGCGGCCATGTTCTGATCGAGGACATCCCCGGCGTCGGGAAGACCATGCTGGCCCGCGCCGTGGCGCTCGCGATCGGCGGCGAGTTCCGGCGGGTTCAGTTCACGCCCGACCTGCTGCCCGCGGACGTCACCGGAACGAACATCTACGATCAGCGCACCGGCGAGTTCGGATTCCGGCGCGGGCCGGTGTTCGCGAACGTGGTGCTCGCGGACGAGATCAACCGCGCCACCCCCAAGCTGCAGTCGGCGCTTCTGGAGTGCATGGAGGAGCGCCAGGTGACGGCTGACGGCACCACCTACACGCTCCCGGACCCGTTCATGGTGATTGCGACGGAGAACCCGGTGGAGTTCCGCGGGACCCATCCGCTGCCGGAGACGCAACTCGATCGGTTCCTCGTGCGCATCGACATCGGCTATCCGGGGCACGCCGCGGAGGTCGAGATGCTCGAGCGTCAGGCGAAGACCCATCCGATCGGGACGGTCGCGCCGTGCGCGACCCCCCAGGAGATCACCGCGGCAAGGGCCGCCTGTCGCGAGGTGCACGCTGAGCCGTCGGTTCGCGACTACATCGTTCGGCTGGTCGAAGCCACGCGGGAGCACCCCGAGATCACGCTGGGGGCGTCGCCGCGAGGCTCGATCGCGATCCTTCGGGCGGCGCAAGCGAGCGCGGCGATGTCGGGCCGGGAGTTCGTGAGCCCCGATGACGTGCGTATGCACGCTCCGGCTTGCCTCCTCCACCGCATGGTGTTCGGCGGCGTCGACCGCCGAGCGGCCGGGAGCCTCGTGGAGGGGCTCCTGGACGCCGTCCCCGTACCCGTCTAGGCTGGGGCGCTCAGCGCCGAGAGAGGCACAGGCAGCATGCTCTGGTTCGGAATGGTCTCCGCGGCGGTGGTGGTCGGCATCATCGCCGTGATCTACAACCTGGACCAGTTGTTCTTCGTCGCCGTGACGGTGGCCGGAGTGCCGTGGTTGTCGTGGTACCTGAGCAACCGGGGGATGACGAACGTCCGCGCGGTGATCCAGTCGGCCGGACAGATGAAGCTTCAGGTGGGGGAGACGCGCACGCTTCGGTTGGTGCTCTACAACCACGGCCGCTTGCCTCGCGTGCTGTGCCGGGCCGGCCTCGACCTGCCGCCGGGGCTCAGGGAAGTCGAGGGCGACAGTCCGCAGGTGGACACGCTCGGCCCCGGAGGAAGCACGCGCCTCGACGTGGGGTTCCGCGCCTCGCGGCGCGGCCACTACCGTATTCGCGACGCGGAGCTTCGCACCACCGACCTCATGGGCGTGTTCGAGTTCGCGGTCAAGGTACCGAACACGGACATCGACGTCGTCGTCTGGCCGCGCGTGTTGCCCGTCCGCAACCTCGACTGGCTTGGCGAGGAGGCGGCGCTCGCGGAGACGCGCCCGGTTAGTTCGCACCGCCGGGGCTCGGGAACGGAGTTCTACGGCGTGCGGCCGTACGTGGAAGGCGATGAGCTGCGGCGCGTTCACTGGCCCTCGACCGCGCGCCACGGGGAGCTGACCGTCGTCCAGTTCGAGCACAGCTTCTCGGGCGCCGTGTCGATCATCGTGGATCTGCGGAAGGGTCGCCACGAAGGGGACGGCAAGTCGAGCACCCTCGAGTGGTCGGCCTGTTTCGCGGCTACGTTGGCTTCGGCGGCGCTGCGCTCGGGCCGCCGCGTCCGGCTTTTCGCGCACGGAGGCAAGGACTGCACCGTCGCTCCAAGGGAAGGCGTGGCCGAACTGGAGCCCATTCTGGACGCGCTCGCCGCGGCCTCCGCCGACGGCGAGGAGAGTCTCGACGCGGTGGTCCGGCGCAACTTCGGCCTTCTGAGCGGGACGAGCCCGACCCTGATCACGCCCTCGATCGACGCAAGCGTACGCAGCGCGGTCGGGCGGCTGGTGAGCGCGGGAGGGACCCCGACCACGCTCGTCGTGCGCCCCTCGACGGAAGCCGTCGACGCGCAGGCGGCCGGCGCGCGCGGGATGGTCTTCCGGTACGGGACCACGGATCCCGTAGCGCTGCTGGAGGCGGGGCCATGAGCAAACTCACCCCGACGCGCGGCGTTTACGACCTGGCGGGCGTTGAGGGCGCGGCCGGTCCCGTCCAGTTCTTCGGCGCGCTGTCCGCGCTCGCGTGCGTTCTCGCGGCCGCCTCGAGTTTCGACTACGTGCCCTTCGGGGTCTGGGGCGTGGTCGTCTTGGCGATCGCGCACGGCATGAGCCTCGCGCTGCGCGTGCGGGAGGTGCCGCTCGAGCGCCGGTTCCTCGCCGGGCTGGCGCTCGCGGTGTGTGTGATCGGCCTGACGCTCGCGCTTCCCCCTCTCCGGGCCGCGGCCATCTCCCCGGACATGGAGGCGGACTCCGACCACCAGCTCGGCGGCGTGCTTGTCTGGATCGCGCTGGTAGGGCAGTGCTTCGCGTCGGCGCCGGGAGCGCTGATCTTCGCCTTGGTCCCCGAACTGGCCGCTCTCGCGGTCTTCGGACAGATCAACGTGAACATCGAACTTCCGGCGTGCTACGCCCTGTACCTCCTGGCGGCGCTGGGGCTTCTGACCTATTCGAACTTCCTCCGCCGCCCATTCGGCGCTCGCGTACGGCGCAACCGCGTGGTTCCCGGCGCGAACGACATCGCGTTCGGCGTGGCCGTGTTGTTCGTCGCGCTCTCGGTCGGAGGCGGGGCGCTGGCGGTTGTACTGCGCATCCTCGTCCCGTCGCCCTTCGCCTCCTCGTGGTTCACGCGTCACTTCTTCCAGGCCACGAACACGGCGCGGAGCGCGTACGACGAGTTCGGCGACGAACTCGACCTGACGCGAAGCGGCTCCTCGCTTAGGGACATCCCGGTCCTCACGGTTCGAGCGTCTCGCCCTCTGCTTCTGCGGCGGCGGGTCTACTCGGAGTACTCGGGGCACGGATGGCTGCCGACGCATCCGCGCGGCAGGTCGCGGCGGGCCCTGCCCGCCGACGGCGAGGCGCCCCGACATGTGATCGACGGCCGTCCGGACGCCGAGGGGGAGCGCGTGCGGTACCAGGTGATCCTCCGCCAGTCGCTTCCGAGCACACTCCCTGTGGCCGGGTTCGTCACCGCGGTCTCGATGGGAGAGCGCGATCCGCGCGATCCGTTGCAGGTGGACGACGACGGGGTGGTGTGGGCGAGGTCGCTCGGGGAGGGTTCGATCGCGACCATCCAGGCCGTGGAGTGTCTCGGCGAGAACGACGCGCTGGACGCCTATGGGGCCGACTACGGGACCGAACTGGTGACCTCGGGCCCCTACCTCCAGGTCACGCCAGAGGCGCGCGCCCTGCGTGAGCTGGCGCTGGAGATCACGGAAGACGCGGCGACCGTGCATGACCGTGTGGCGGCGATCGAGGCGTACGTGGAGTCGGAGTTCACCTACAACGAGTCGGCCCCGGCGCCCGACCCGGACGTCGACTCGGTCGTCGACTTCGTGCGCCGGCGCAAGCAAGGGGTCTGCACTGACCTCGCGAGCGCGATGGCCGTTCTTTGCCGACTGAACGGGATTCCATGCCGCATCGTGACGGGTTACGCGGCCTCGGAGCCCGACCCGACCGAGTCAGGCGCGTATCTCGTTCGGGAGAAGGACGCCCACGCTTGGGTCGAGGTGCATTTCGCGCGGATGGGCTGGGTGACGTACGATCCGCAGGCCGAGCGGGTGGCCTCCGGCAGTTCCTGGGACGAAGTGAGCACCCGCCTGGACGCCTGGATCTCGCGAGCGCTGGGGTTCCTTCGTCGGAACGTGCTGCCTTTGGTTCTCGCGGCCCCTCTGCTCTACATCGCCCTGTATGAGATGCGTCGCCGCGGTGTTCGCGTGCGGCGCTCGCGGAGGGAGTCGGCGGGGCGAGGATTGGCGGCGCTGCTCCGCGCTCTTCAGCCCTGGACCGGATGGACCCCTCCCGGGCGGACGCCGTGGCAGACGCTCAACGCGGCGCTGCCGGCGATCCCGGCGGCTTTGCGCGCGGACCTCCGCCTGACCATGGCGGCGCTCATCGGCCTGCGGTACGGAAAGGCGGACCCCACCCCAGACGAACTGAAGCGCGCGCAACGCGCGGTGCGGGTCGTCCGCCGCAGTCTACGGGACGCGCGGCGGCAGAGCCCGCGCCGCGCTAGTTGGCTTCCGTGGAGCTAACGAACGTGCGGTTGAAGGCTTTTTGAAGCCTCGACTTCCGCCGTGACGCGTTCCGCGGGTGCAGGGCGCCGCGCGTCGCCGCTCGGTCGATCTTCTTCAGCGCTTCGGCGAGCTTGGTCTGGGCCAGCTCCCTGTCGCCCGCCGCGATGGCTTCGCGCGTCGTGCGAACGCGCGTACGCACCTCGCTGCGGAGCGGGCGCTTCCGAGCGCGGTTGCGCTCCGTGATCTTCACTCTCTTCAGGGCCGTGCCGGTCAAGGGCATGCTGCATCCACCTCTGTTACCGTGACAAAGAAGGCTCGCCGACGGTTCTGTGGCGAGCCGAACATGAAGTATACTGACGCGCGCCGCGTCACGCAACACCTTGGTGCGTGAGCGACGCGCAGCGTCTACGGGCCCGGCCGGACGCCGCAGGGCTCGCGCGGCGTCGGTATTGGGGCTCTCCGGAAAGGCAGCGAACTTGGACGAGAGCGACTCCTACTCGGAGGGCGGCGCACGGCGCCGCATCATCCTTGCCTCCGCGCTCATGATCGCTTCCATCGGGGTCTCGCGCGTCATGGGCCTCGTCCGCATGAAAGTGTTCTCGAACGCGTACGGAGCCGACCCCGTCACCGACGCCTACGTCATGGCTTTCGCCCTTCCGGACTTCGTGTTCGTGCTCGTCGGCGGGGGCGTGATCGCAAGCGCCTTTGTGCCTTACTTCACCGAGCGCCGTCAGCGGGGCGAGGAAGCCGCCGCCTGGCGCAGCTTCAGCGCGCTCGTCTGCGTCATTGGCGGGGTGCTCACGCTTCTTCTCGGGGCGCTGTGGATCGCCGCCCCGTGGATCGGGCCGCTTCTGCTGGGCGAGCTTCCCCTCGAGGTGCGCGACCTATCGATCCGCATCATGCGCGTGATCCTCTTCTCGCAGGTCGCGTTCTTCTTCGGCGGGATCTCGATGGGAGCGCTGAACGCGAAGCAGCACTTCCTCGCCCCCGCGCTCGGGCCCATCCTCTACAACCTCTTCATCATCCTCGGGATCGTGTGCTTCGCCCCGACTATGGGCATCATGGCCGCCGCGTGGGCGGCCCTCGTCGGCGCGATTGGTTCGAGCGTGGGCATGCAGGCCTACGCGCTGAAGCGCAACGGGGCGCGGTTCGAGTGGGTCTTCGACTGGCGCGACCCGGGACTCCGACGCGTGATCGCGTTCATGGCTCCCGTGATCCTGGGGCTCTGCGCGGTCTATGTGGAGATCCTCGTGTCGAAGTGGCTCGCGACCCGCGATGCGCGCGTCGGGGCGACGACGTGCTTCGAGAACGCGTACCGCCTCGCGATGGTGCCCGTCGGCGTGTTCGCGGTCGGCGCGGGAGTGGCCGCGTTCCCGACGATGGCCGACAGCGCGGCGCGGGGCGAGATCCGCGCCTATGTCGGGCAGCTCTCGCTCGCGCTCCGTTCGATCCTCTTCCTCACGGTCCCCAGCACCGCCATTCTCGCCGTGCTGGCGCTGCCGCTCGTCCGGATCATCTTCGAGGGCGGGGAGTTCACACTGGAGGACTCCCAGCTCACCGCCCGGATCCTGATGTGGTTCTCGATCGGCGTCGTCGGGCTCGCGGGCCAGCAGTTCTTCCCCCGCGCCTTCTACGCCCTGAACGACCCGAAGACGCCGTTCCTGATCGGCTCGGGGTCGGTTCTCGTCCACCTCGCGCTCGCGCTCGCTCTGTTCCCCAGCATGGGAGTGGAGGGATGCGCCCTCGCGATGTCGGCGGCGAGTCTCGCGGCGTTCGCGGCCATGCTCTTCGAACTGCGGCGGCGCCTTGGACTGATCGACGGCAAGCGCGTGGCC
>CAZCER010000038.1:6432-14836 GCA_964497385.1 uncultured Armatimonadia bacterium
GGAGGGCCTTTGGTAGCTTCACGCGCGTGCGAGAGGCTCCTGAAGGTTGCCCTCCAACGGGGCGTCTGACCAGTAATGCTCGCAGGACCGGGTGGCGCGCGTGGATCGTCGCGACAAGCTTCTCGCCTATGTGATCGGCGGCGTGGTTCTGCTGGCGCTTCTCGCCGGCGCGATCATCGTCGCCTCCGGAGGGCTGCGCCGTCGCGAGAGGGGCTCCCCGGACGACTCCGCGACCGGCGGCCAGTTGTTCCAGGTGGACTCCGAGACCGGTGAGAAGCTCTGGGAGGTCCGTCTTGGGCGCGTGACCCGGGAGTACGAGTCCAAGACCGCGCAGGTCACGGACACCGAGTGCGTGCTCTACACGAACGGGTTCGCCGAGATGGTGGTCACGGCGCCCTCTCTCCTGGTGGACTGGGAGACCGAGGTCCTGACCTTCGACTCCGGGGTGACAGCGAAGTCGGACGAGGCGGCGCAGGTGCCGTACACGGGCGAGTCGGAGCGGCTGATCTACTATGTGGAAGAGCGCCGAGTCCGGATGGAAGACAGGGCGGAGTTCGACTATGGTCGCAGCAAGTTCATGGGCTCGACGGTCGACCTGTGGTTCGAGCCCATCGAGGGCACGGACCAGTCTCGGCTCGCCAAGTGTGAGGTGGTTCCCATGGTAGCGCCGGCCGGACAGCGCGCGGCGCTGGCCCTCTTCGCGATCGCCACCGCCTCCGCGGCGGTCCCCGCCGCTCAGACCACCGCCCAGGAGCAGCGGTACGAGAACGCGGTTCTGCGCGCGGATCGATTGATCTACTTCGCCCAGGAGGGCCTCATCGTGCTCGAGGGAACGCCGGAGGTCCAGATGGGCGACGCCGTGCTCTCGGCCGACCACATCGAGTGCACGCTGAACCCCGAGAAGCCCGACGAACTGCTCTCCGCGAGGGCGGAGGGCGGGGTGACGCTCGACGAGGTGAAGGTCCTCACCGAGGAGACGGCGCGCTTCCGACGCAAGGAGCGCGTCACTCACGTCGAGGGCCGCAGCGCCGTGTACTCGGCGGAGTCGCGCACCGCCACGCTGACCGGCGGCGTGGTCGGCAGCGTCGAGGAGACGAACAAGCGGACGGCGAGCTTTGAGGCGACCGAGTTCGTCGCGCACTTCGATGAGGCGAACACGCTCACCAAGGTGGTCGCGAGCGGGTCGCCCGTAACGGCTGTGAACCGCGACTACTGGACCGAGGAAGAGACGCGGTTCGCCGCGTCCACCGTCACCTACTATCACGAGGACCCGCCTCGGATCACCGCGACCGGCAGCCCCAAAGTGACCACGCTCGACGGCACGTTCCAAGGCGGCTCGCTCACGTGCCACTTCGTGAACGTCGAGAAGCCCATCGAAGCGGATCCGGAAGCGGATCCGGGCGCCCCCGCGCCGACGGGCACGGAGACCGCGCCCGTCGCGGACCGCGCGGTCTTCGAGGGCGGCTTCACCGCGGACATGGCTTGGCAGCCGAGTTCGGATGAGGGCGCGGAAGACAAGAAGCCCACCTATCTGGAGGCGAAGTCGGCTTCCGCCACTCTCTATCTGAGAGTCGAGGCGGACGGCTCATGGAAGCCTGGCCAGCGCCCCTCGAAGCGGATCGAGATGCGCGGCGACCCGAAGATCACCGTGTGGGACGATGAGGCGAAGACCAAGACCAGCGCCGAGGTCACCTGCGACGTCATCTGGGGCAACAACGATGAAGCCGTCTGGGGCGAGGGGAACGTCCACCTCACATCGGCGGAGAGCGGAGGCTTCGCGACCGCCGAGCGCATCGAGATGGAGAGCGAGGGGCCGGCGGGCTCCGAGCACGGGCGGTTCGTGTTGCGCGGCGGCGTCCGAGCCGAGTTCACGATGAAGCCCAAGGAAGACGACCCGGACGGGAAGGAACGCCCGGTTCGCCTGACCGGCTCCACGGTGACGCTCTGCCGCCCGGCCGAGGGCGAAGAGACCTTCGTGCTGAGCGACGGAACGGCGACCATCGAGCCCGAGAAAGAGGGCGAGGAGCCGACCTCGATCCGTGCCTCCAGCATGACCATGACCAAAGGCATGACGCACATCACCGCAAGCGGATCCGGATCGGGCCGCCCCTCGATCAGCCAGGGGGAGACCACCGTCGAGGCCGACCGCCTTGAGGTCCGGATCGACGCCGAGACCCGAGAGCCGGTGGGCGGCTTCGGGGCCGGCAACGTGACCTTCCACGCCCGTTCGGAGAAGCAGCCCGAGAAGGAGGGCGACGAGCCGCGGATCTATGTGGTGGACGGCACGGCCGACCGCGTGGACCTGTTGCCGGATTCGCCGGTTCCCGCGGCGATGGCGCGCTACCACAGCGGCGAGACCGCGAGTCGCTACCGTTTGACGGGCGCCCCCAGAGTCACGATGGTGGATCAGACCACCGGGCGCGAGACCGTCTTCTCGAACATCGCCGCGATTGACATCTACCCGCTGTCCCGGCCCGGCCCCGCGGGCGAGCCGCCGGTGAACACCGTGATTGTGGACGCGCATGGCGCGGGAGGACCGGCCGAGCTGCGCGTGTATGAGGATGAGGAGGCGCCATGAGCGAGGCCGCCAACGACAGCGCAACCCTCGAGGAGGCCCGCGAGGCCGCTCATTACGACGCGCACGCCCCTTCGCCCGAGCAGGTCAGCGCGAACCACCTGCACACCGCCGACCTGGTGAAGCAGTACGGCCGGCGCAAGGTCGTGAACGGCGTCTCGATCGGCCTCGACCGCGGTGAGGTCGTCGGTCTGCTCGGTCCGAACGGGGCCGGGAAGACGACGAGCTTCTACATGGTCGTGGGGCTGATCCAGCCCACGGCGGGGACTGTGTACCTCGACGGACATGACGTTACGCGCCTCCGGATGCACCGCCGCGCGCGGCTCGGCATCGGCTACCTCGCGCAGAACAGCTCCGTCTTCCGCAAGCTCTCCGTGTGGGACAACGTCATGGCGATTCTGGAACTCCAGAGCCTCTCGAAGCAGGAGCGGAGGGAGCGCTGCGAGGCGGTTCTCGAGAGGCTGAAGGTCGCGCACCTCAAAGACCACATGGGCGAGTCGCTCTCCGGGGGCGAACGCCGGCGGGTGGAGATCGCGCGGTGCCTCGCTTCCTCGCCGAGCTTCATCCTCCTCGACGAGCCCTTCACCGGCGTCGACCCGCGGGCCATTCAGGACATCCAGGACATCGTGCGGGAACTCAAGCGCGACGGAATCGGGATCCTCATCACCGACCACTCGTTCCGCGAGACGCTGCAGATCACGGACCGGGTCTACATCATGTTCGACGGCAAGATCCAGACGCACGGCACGCCGGAGGACCTGGTTCAGGACGAGGCCGCGGCGCGCCTCTACTTCGGTGACGCGCTCACCCGCGAGTTCCGGATCGGAGGGTCGCAGGGCTCTTGAGGCGCTACAGCCCCCTAGTCCTGGACTGGTACCTGGTCCTCCGATTCCTGAACCCCTTCGCGCAGGGGGTCGCGATGTTTCTCGGGTTGCTCCTGGCCCTGGATGTCGCGAAGCGCGCGCTCGACTTCCTCGAGGCGGGTGGCTCGGCTCTCGACGCGGTGAAGTTCTTCTTCCTCTGCTGCCCGCAGTACCTGGTGCTCAGCCTCCCGATGGCGATGCTCTTCGGCGGGATCTACACCTTCGGGCAGCTCTCCTCGGACAACGAACTCACCGCGATGACCTCGGCCGGCCTCGGATTCCGGCGGCTGATCGTCCCGCTGCTTGCTTTCGCGTTCGCGGTGAGCGTCTTCTCGTTCTACGTCTCGGAGGTCATCGCGCCGTGGTGCAACCGCGAGGTCGCCGAGATGAAGAGCCGCGTGAGCATCGGCAGTTCGGGCTCCGGGACGGAGCATCGCCTCTGGAGCGACGTCGGCGAGGACGGGCAGGTGAAGATGGTGGTCTACGCCGAGTCGTTTGACCCCACCGAACCGTCGCTCCGGGGCGTCAGCATCCTGCGGTACGAGTACACGGAGGACGGGCGCCTCGACGAGATCTACCTCACCCTCGCGGACACGGCGACCTTCGCCGGCGAGGGTCGCTGGACGCTTGAGAACGCGACCACCAAGGAGACGCTTGCCGTCAAGCCGATCACCACGGTGGAAGATGAGATCCACCTCTACCGGCCGCCGAGTCAGATCGTGCGGCCGGACCTCGAGGCCCGCACGATGACGATCTCCATGCTGCGCGCCGAGATCGCGAACCTCGGCGAACTCGCCGAGACCGACAACGACGCGCGCCGGGTCGTCCTGACGGACCGCACCGAACTCGCGCTCCGCTTCGCGCTCCCGATCGCGTGTCTCATCTTCACGATGGCCGGTTGCCCGATGGGGGTCCGGCCGGAGCGCACCACGCGCGGGATGTCCTACGGCCTCAGCTTCGGGATCATCCTGCTCTACTACATCCTCATGAACTACATGACCCGTCTCGGCTACGATGGTTCGCTGCCCGCGTGGATCGCCGCCTGGGCCGCGAACGCGGTGCTCGGCGCCGTCGGCATCTGGCTGATCGTCCGCGTGCCGCAGTAGGGCCTTCATCAGCGGATGTAGACATAGTAGCCGTAGGTGAGTTCAGCGGTCCCGCCCGCCGGCAAGGTCAGATCCCAGACCGTTTCCGACGTCGGGTTGACCGAGTAGGCCGCACTGAGCGTCACACGGGCCTCGCCGCCCTCGGAGGTCTCGGTGAACGTCCCGCGGATCTCGCGGCGCGCGATGAGGCGCTTGTCCTCACCGCTCGCGTTGCTGAGCGAGAGCTTCCCCGTGAGCGAGACCTTCAGCCACTCGTGGCCGTTGATCGTCAGAGCGTTCCGCTGCCGACCCGTCTCGTACTCCTCGCGCAGGCACGCCACGTCGGGAGCGACGGTCAGCTTCAGGTCGACGTCCTGGCCCGGGGGAGTGAACGTAAGGAGCGCCTGCCCGATCGGCATGGAGTCGCCGATCGTCGTGGCCGCGCCGGTCGTCCACGGGCCCTCCGTCGTGTTCGTGAGGCGCACCGCGTGCCACACCTGAGGACGCCGCAGGGAGAGCGCGAGATCGGGGTCCTCGATGCGATCCACCATCTGCTCGTAGTGCGAGACCGTGTCGTCTTCCAGAGTGAGGAGGTAGATGTCCTCGTAGGGGACCTCCTCCTCCATCACGCGGAAGAGGCCTCGCCCTCCGGCCGGAAGCGTCACATCATCGACGGAGTAGACGTAGAGGTCCTCGCGGGCGCCGCTTCCTGTGCCGTAGCCTGCCATCGGGTCAGACGCGGGCTGCACGGCGGCTTCGCCAGCCCGGAAACTCGCCACACTGCTCATCTGCGTCATCATGATGGCCGAGTAGCCGCCCGCGTCGCCGCCGGAGCGCGCGAAGTAGGGCGAGAGCCCCTCCCAGGCCATGCGCACCGAGGTGGGCGAGAGCATATCCTGGAGGATGAAGCTCGGCACACCCACCACGAACCTCACGGTTCCGCCCTCCAGGTCGGCCGCGTCGTTGATCAGCGTCGCGTCCAAACGGATCCGGGCCCGATCCTCCGAAAGCAGGTTCAGCGAATAGGAGGGCAGCCAGGACACGCCCTTCCGCATGTACGTAACGCTTACAGGGACCTCGCCGGATGCGGGAGCGTCCGCGTTCATGACGCGCGCGTACATCCGCGGCTCGCAAGCGTCCTCCACCGTCGTCTTGCGCCGCTTGGGGGCCTCGGCGAAACGGATCGTGCGGATCGTGTGCCGCGGGATGAAAGTGGAAGCGCCGTCGGGTCCGACCAGTTCGACGAACTCCAGGCCGCTCGGAACAGGTTTCGAGGGCGGCGGGGTCAGAGGCGGCGCGATCGCCGAGGGCCAGCCCTGCACGCCCGGCTGGACGCCCGACGGGACCGCCGTGACGCTTTGGTAGATGGGCTTCCCGAGAACGCCCGTGACCTCGCGCGTTCCCTCGCCCTCCGCGATCGCGAGGGAGACGGCAGCGCCCTCGTTCTCGGCGATCAGGTCATCGAGCAGGCTGATGTCCTCGGTGCGAACGTCCTTCGTCTCTTCGATGCGGGTGATGGCGCGGTCGACGGTGAAGCCGGCCTCCCGCGCGCTGATCCAGAGCAGCCCGAACGACGCCTGCGGCGCCTCGGGGATGCGGAACCAGCCGTCGGTGAGTTGCGCGACGCCCCGCTCTTCCACGAAGCCGTAGCCGTTCTTGAAGGCGAGCAGGGACGCGGCCGAGGTGCTGACGGGCTCGGCATCGGGGAGGGGAGCCACCAGGGCGACGAATGCGGCGAGTGCCAGGTACATGGTATTGGCCTCCGTTCGGCGGGATGCGGACCGCCCTTCTGACTCTTAACCCGCCCAGGCGATTCGGCGCCTACCGCCGGCACAGGAATCCCGTCGGGCCTCGCGAACTGTGCTAGGGCAAGGGAGGAACCACATTGCCCTCGATCGTCACACGGCTCGGGTCCGCCGCGCCCACGCTCATCTTCAGCCTTCCCCGCAACGATCCCGCGCTTGCCGAAGCGGCGCTTGCCGGCGGCGCGGAGGCCCTCAAGACCCACATTCACATCAAGCACCAGGCGAGCGGGACCGGCTTCGGGTCGCTCGCGGAGGAGGGCGCCGCGCTCCGGCGCATCCGCGAGATCGCGGCCGATGCGCCGATGGGCGTCGTCGTGGGGGACCAGCATGCGATGGCCACCCTCGATGAGCTTGAGGAGCTGACCGACATGGGCGTCGACTTCTTCGACGTCTACGCCCACCACATGCCGGCCTGGATGCTCGGGTTCAGCGAGATGGAGCGCATGGGCGCCCTGGGGGAGTCGTACACCCCCGTGGACTATCGCGCGCTCTCGCAGCTCTTCGAGTGCATGGAGGCGGCGATCCTCCCGCACTCGGCCTACGGCAGGCCGATGACCGCCTACCATGTCGCGAAGTACCTGGAGATCGCGCAGCGCGTCGAGGTTCCGGTCGTCGTGCCCACCCAACTGGCGATCCGCCCCGACGAGGTGGCGGCGCTCGCCGAGGTCGGCATGAGCGGGATCATGATCGGCGCGATCGTGACCGGCAAGGAGCCCGAGGGCGTGCGGCGCGCGTGCGAGGCGTTCCGGCACGCCTGCGACGAGTGCTTGGTGAAGGGTGTGCGCTGATGGGGGTCTTCCTTCCGACCGCGGCGCTGGGCAACTCACACATGCTCGCCTGCTTCGGGGGCAAGGGCGAGTTGATGGCCTTCTTCGCACCGGCGGTCGATTTCGCGCAGAACGTGCGCGAGTGCTTGCCGGGCCTCTGGCTGCCCGACGCCGAAGGCGGGCGGTTCGTGTACTCGTTCGACGGCGCGTTCGAGAGTGAGCAGCGCTTTCTCCCCTCCACGAACGTGCTGGAGACTCGGCTCACATCCCAGGACCTCGGCGTCGTGTGGACCTTCACCGACCTGGCGCATGACGACACGTCGGCGCTCGTGCGCCACGTCCGGCTGGAGACCGCGCCCGGTCGCGAGGCGCCGCTCCGGGTCCGGTTCGCCAACTACTTTCGGTTCGCTCTCGGGGAGTGCGATGAGAAGAACGCGGTTCACTATCTGCCCGAGCACAACCTGATGCGGCAGATCTGGCGCGATCACTGCATCACGGTTTGCACGAGCGAGCCCTTCGCGTTCCAGTGCGGCAAGGTGCGCGAGGACGGCAGCCATGTGAAGTGGGACATGACGCACGGGCATCTTTCCGGCCAAGAGCAAGACCTCGGGCGCGTGGACTTCGCGATCGGCCTCGACCAGACCCTCGAGCCCGGTGATCCGTGGGAGTTCAGCCTGATCCTCGCCTTCGATCCGACCGAAGAGGATGCGATCGAGCACGGCAAGTGGGTGCGCGGCGTCTTCTTCGAGGACCTTCTGCGGGAGGCGTCCTCGCGGAGTCGGACGTGGCTCGCGCCGCTTGTCCGAGGCTCGGACGGCCCCTGGAAGCCTGACCTGGAGCGCGCGTTGCTGACGATCCGCGACCTGTGGGACGAGTACTCGGGCGCGATGGTCGCGGCCCCGGAGTTCGATCCGACGTTCGAGCTTTCGGGCGGGTACGGATTCTGCTGGCCGCGTGACGGGGCCGAAGTCGTCGGCGCGCTGGCCAAACTCGGCGAGATGGAGATCCCGAGGAGGGCGCTCCTCTGGTGCGTCGACACGCAACTCGACACCGGACACTGGTACCAGCGGTACTGGAGCGACGGCTCGCATGCGCCTTCGTGGTGCGTCTATGACGACTTCTATCAGCTCGACCAGACCTGCGTGACGTTGCGCGGGATGGCGGAGTTCGCCGACCTGCTTGCGGGCTCGCAGCGGAAGGACTTCATCGCCGCGACCTCCGAGTGCGTCGCCCGCGGGATCGCGGCCCTCAAGCGCACGATCCTCGAGGACGACCTCCACGAGACCGCCGCGGACCTCTGGGAGGTCCA
>CAZCER010000039.1:0-14796 GCA_964497385.1 uncultured Armatimonadia bacterium
AAGAGGCGGATGAGGCGCTCGCCGGTCGCGAGGTCGTACTGCTCCAGGCACTGCGCATGACCGCCGCCCACCCAGACACGGCGGCTGTCGAGCATGCAGACTAGGGCGCTGAAGTAGCCCAGGCCGCCGCGGATCTCGCGGACAAGAGCGCCTGTGGCCGCGTCCCACACGCGGAGCGTCGGAGGAAGCGATCCCATCGAGACGATCCACGCGCCGTTTGGGGTGTAGTCGGCCGTCGTGAGCCCGACCTGTTCGGAAGGCCATGCACGGAGTTCGCGGCCCTCGGCGAGGCTCCACTCGCGAATCGCTCCGCCCGAGTCGGCAAGGAGGAGCGCCTCTCCATCGGCTCGGAGCCGGATGCTTGTCAATGAGGAGGAGCCCACGCGGACGCGCGACAGGGGTTGTCCGGTGGCGAGGTCCCAGATGTCGAGCGAGCCGCCGATCACGGAGGCCAGCCGGTCACCCGGCACGTGCGCGAAGTCTGCAGCTCCGCCCGGGGGCACAAGCCGCAGGCTGCCGAGTCGCTGGACCGCGCCGTCGGGGAGTTCGTCGCCGAGGCGGTCCACGTCGCCGCAGCAAGGTCGCGCGAGGGCGGCGAGGACGAGTGCGAGAGCGACGCATCCGCTTCTCATGGCGCCAGCGTCCTCTCCGGCCCGTAGACGTTCTCGTGAACCGTGGTGTTGCCCCCCGAGACCACCGTGTCCGCGGGCGGCGCGGCGAACCAGTTGTGATGGACGTCCGCGCCCTGGGAGGGCGCGCCGCGGATCACGACGGCGCGCTGGGCCTCCGATCGGAATGTGTTGTGGTGGATCTCAATCCAGTCGCCGGCGATGTCGGTCGAATCGCCCCGGTCGCGGCCTCCGTGCATGTCGAAGTAGTGGCCGTTCGCGTTTTCGAGGATCAGGTTGTAGGCCGCTTCATACGAGCCGCCGGGGCTGCCGGTGCAGGCTACGTGGTGCCTGCACCAGTCAAACACGTTCGCAATCACGTACGCGTCACACTGGTCGAGTGAGACTCCGTAGCCAAGACCCTGGTACTGACAGTGGTGGATGAACGAGTGGTGGACGTAGAGGTTCGAGGCGCCGAGGCGCCCGCAGACGCCGGAGTAGTTCCAGTCGTAGATCTCGCAGTTGTCGACCTCGGTCGCGTCATGCTGGGAGACCAGAAGGCTCGCGAGTTCGGGAATGGCCTCTCGCTCGGCAAACGGCCCGCGGAAACGAAGACCGGTTAGGCGGACGTCGTTTCCCGCGGTGACGAAGAGGGGGTTCACGCCGAGAGTTTCTGAGTGGATGAGGGCTCCCTCGGAGCCATCGAGGCCGCGCGTCCCGGCGAGCGTGACGCCCTCGCGAAGGGCGATGCTCCTTTCGCCCGAGAGGTCGATCTCGACGCCGTCGGGCGCGAAGACGACCTCACCCGGACTCGCCTCACGGAGCGCGGTCAGCAGTTCCTCGGCGGCGGTCACGGTGTAGTCGCCCGCCTCGATGGCGTCGCGGTACCCCGGTCCGCCGCCGATCGGATCGCCGGTCGGGTTCGGCTCGCAGCCGTAGGTCTCCGCGTTCTCTTGCGCGCCGGCGCTTGCGAGAAGCGCGGCCGCGAGCACGGCCGCAAGGGTTGCTGGTCCTCGTCGCACGGTGCTTCCTCCTGGGTCCCAAGGGCCAGTTCTTCACTCGGCCTCCCGGCCCTGCTTCGTAGTGGCACGATGCGGCGGGGGAGGTCTGCTCCGGGCGCGCGGCGCAATGGGGCTACCCATGTGAAGGAGGCGTCCCCCATGACGTCCGCAAGGGAAGCCCGAGCATCATCCGTCGCGCCCGTCTGCTTAGCTCTCGCCATCCTTTGCGCCGGCGCGGCTTCGGCGCAGGAGACCAAGCAGGCCCTGTTCGAGCGGGTCTTCGGCGACCTGGCGCGTCTGGACCCCGCGATCGTCGCCCGGGTGAGCGCATTGCCGCCCGGGGAGCGCCTGCCGCGCGACGCCGACGGCGACGGGCGCGTCGACGAGGTCTGGTGCGTCGATTCGGATCCGCGGAGCACGATCCACCCCATCCTGGTGCGCGCGGTGGATGAGGACGGGGACCTCGCGGAGACCGGTCGACCGGACCTCGACAGCGACCTCTACCTCTACGACTGGCAGGCCGACGGAGTCGTGGACGTGGTCGCGGACTACACCGACCTTGACGGGGACGGCGACGTCGACGAGATGGGCCTCTATAGCTGGCAAGCGAAGATGCGGGCGCTCGAGAAGCCTGCGCTAATGCTGTGGTGGTCGCGCGACCTGGCCGACCGCGATCTCCTCTGGCACACCGTGAACGGAACCTACTACCAGGCCCTCTGCCAGTACCGCAGCGCTTTCACCGGTGACGGTCTCTTCAGCGCTCTCGCTCTCACGGAGGGCGCCGAACGGTGGATTCCCGTTTTCGAGAACCCCTTCGTCTTCTACGATCCCGATGCGGATGGCTGCGCGGAGGTCACCGTCCGAATCGAGGGCGTGGGCGACGCCATTGGCACGCTGCGCTACTCCTTCGACGCGGACGATGACGCGCAGGGCCGGAGGGCCTATGACTACGAGTTCTCCGTGAGCGCTCGCGCCGGAACCCACGGCGTCGCGCTGGGCGACGCGGGCGCCTTCACGACGGTGATCCGGGGCATCCCGACGGAGCGCCTGCTGAGTTGGGAGCAAACGCCCGCGTTCGCCGCCAACGCGCCCTGGGGGAGCGCCTGTCTCACGTGGGACGAACTCAACGCGAACTGCGAGGCCGATGACGCGAAGGACCCCCACGAACGCTGGGAGGGCGTCATCGCGCCCGGCTCGGAGCGCTTCCCGCAGGTCGGAGGGCCGGCGTGCTCCAGCGTGAACAAGCGCCAGGAGGTAAGCCTCTCGCCCGCCTCGCCGCTCGGTCTCTACTACGACGCTGCCGACCACCGGTTGCACCTGGCCGGTGCGACGGAGGGTTGGCTGCGCGTGGACTACGACCTCGACGGTGCGGTCGACGCGACCTACACCTGCGTCGATGACGACGCCGACGGGATCCTCGACCGCCGGATCCTGGACGTGGATGGCGACGGCGAGTCCGACGCGGAGTTCTCGATGGGGACCGATGTGCGCCCCGTGCCTCTCGACTGGGAGGCGATCCGTGCCCTCTACGCACCGGAACTGCGCGCCGTGCTCGATGCGAGCCAGGCGTTCTGCGAAGCCGCCCGGGCAAGGCTGGGCCGGCGCTCCACCTCGGCCGACGCGGTCGCCGCCTACTTCGATGGGCGTCTCCCCGCCTGGCGCCCCGAGACCGGACTCGGCCGGCGCGTGCGGAGCACGCCGGGCGGCGCGCGCTTCTACATGGATCTGATTCGCGACCGGCTGTTCGTAGATCTGCGGAACCGGCGTGGAGGCGGCGCCGGCTGGCGGCGCATCGAGGCGGCCTACGCCGCGGGCGACTACGCCCTCGCGGCGCGGCTCGTCGGGCTCCCGCCGCGTCCCGCCGCCAAGGGCGTTCCCGTTCACATCTCGAACCGAAGCCGTGTCGACCTCGAAAACCACCCGGTGTGCATCCCGCTGAGTGAGTTGGGCGATCTGTCCGGCGGACCGATCGCGGTGATCGCTCCGGGCGAGTGGATCCGGCCGCGGATCGCGCCCTCGCAGGTGGACGTTGTCGACGCCGCGGTCGGCCCCGAGCTGAGCTTCCTCGCCGACGTCCCGGCCGGTGAGACGGTCACGTACCGGCTCGAGGCCGCGCCTGAGGCTCCCGCCTTCGGCGCCCGGACCGCTGTGGCCGCGTGGCCCCGCAACGTGGGGTGGGAGTCGACCTACGGAGCGTACCGCTGGTACGACGGGCAGTTCGACTTCTTCGGTCGGCATCTCTACGACGCGAAGGGCGCGCGGTCCGACCGGCTCGTCTTCCCGGTGGAGGGCGTGGACTACCATGCGGAGACGGACTGGGGCGTTGACGCTCTGCACGTGGGGGCGACCTCGGGACTCGGAGGACTGACGCTGTACGTCGATGGAGCGCCTTACCCCATCCAGAACCCACTGGGCGAGGGCGACGCCGCGTTTCGAACCGAACTCATCGCCTCCGGGCCGGTGCGGGCGGCGGCGCGCGTCACCGCGGAGAACTTCCTGCCCGGAGCGTCAACGGCCGCGGAGGTGGTGTTCCTCATCTACGCCGAGCACCGGGAGTCCGAGGTGCGCGTGCGGCTCACGGACGCGCCGCACGGAGCGCGGCTTGCGCCGGGCTTGCTCAAGCTCCGGGAGGAGCGCGTGATCGTCGACGGGCTCCGAGGGGTCCTCGGTGCGTGGGGCCGGCAGACGGACGCGATCGGCGACATCGGACTGGGGCTCGTTCTTCCGAAGCGCGTCCACATGGACCCGCTCGATCTGCCGGACGAGAGGCGCGTTCTCTGCGACGCCCCGGACGGCGAGCTGCGATACTGGATCCTGGGCGACTGGAGGCGCGGAATGCGCTTTGACGTCGCGCCGGGGGCGGAGAACTGGCGCGGCGAACTCCGAGACCTCGCGGATCGACTGCGGGCGGACGTCCGCGTGACGCTCGGCGACGCGGAAGCGCCCTAGCTGAGCAAGGAGAGCACCGACTGCCCAAGGCTGTTGGCTTGGGCGAGCATCGCGGTCGAAGTCTGGACGAGAATCTGCTGTGCGGTGAAGCGGAGCGTCTCATGCGCGATGTCGAGGTCGCGGATGCCGCTTTCGGCGCTGACCATGTTTTCGGCCGCGATGTCGAGGATCGCGGTGGTGCTCGAGAGACGGTTGATGTAGGCGCCGATCCGGGCGCGCTGGCTGGTGACCTTGGCGCCCGCGCGGTCGACCAGCACGATCGCCTCCTCGGCCGCCTCGCGTTCGACGACCAGAAGGTCGCCGAGTTCAAGGCCCTCGCGCGTCATATCGCCGATGACGGCGGCCATCGTCTGATTCTCGTTCGCTCCGATGTGCAGGGTCAGCGCGTTGTCGGCGACATGGACGTGCTGGGTGGCGAGGCCGTAGCCGGAGTAGGTCTCAAAGGATCGTGAGTCCTCGTTCCAGGCGACGCGCAAGTCCAGCAGCGCGCTGAGCCTGAGGTCCACGCCGTCGATCACCGAGCGCAGGACGCCGTCGTCGGTCCGCGCGTGACCCGCGGCCTCGCCCGAGTGCGCGTCATACACGGCCACGTCGATCGAGTTGGCGGTCGCGTCGCGCACTTCCATCCACGAGAACGCGTTCACCAGGCGCTCGCTTCCGGCGAAGAAGAAGCGCCCGTCGAGCCCCGGGAGCGTCGAGCGGAGCACCAACGTCCCGGCCACGGCCTCGTCCGTGTTGGCTACCGCCTCCTCGACGAAGACGGCCACGTTCCGATCAACGTCCCGCACCGATCGGCCGCCGTTGGTCCCGAGACCAAGGCCTCCCTCGTCCACGTCGCGCGTCACCGCTCGGCGGAGCTTCTCCGCCACTCCGCCGAGCGTGTCGCCGGCCTGAAGCACGATGTCCGAGCGCTCTCCGTTGGAGTACACCGTAAGTGTCTGCGCCTGCTGGTCGAAGATCGAGGACGCGACTTGGAAGCGGTCGATCCACTTCAGCTCGGTCTCCGCCTCGGCGAGGTCTGTCTCGAGGAGGTCAAACGTGACGGAGGTGGAGGGCTGAGAGCCAAACGCGTACTGACCTGCGCCAACATGGATGGCGCCCTCGTCGTCCAGCCAGGCGAGCGACTGGCGAACGACGGAGTCCGCCATGGCCTCTATCGTGGAGCCGGCGACGACCCGGGCTCCGGCCTGGTTGGTGGCGGCGCCGGTCCGGAGGGACCCTCCGGTGGTGTCGAGGTCGTACCCGCCGGTGTCGTTTGCGTTCCGCGAGGTCCAAACGGCGCCGCGGTCACCGTACTGGGCGCCGTTGTCGTAGAGAAGCAGGACGCTGTCGCCGGCCGCGACGGAGTCTCCGGTGGCTCCCATTCGCACGAGCGTCCCCGTATAAGCGCCCTCGAGGCCGCTCACGGCCCCGAGGATGTCCATGGAAGACGACCAGTCGTCCGCGTCGAGGGTGAATGTGGACTCGGAGACCGCCTCCCCCTCGCGGCTGTACGTCGTAGCCCGCATCTCCAGGCGCTGCGCGGCCCGGTTCTCGTCGCGGTAGCTCGTGTCGATCACCATGCGGTCGCCCTGGAGCGTGGTGAGGGCTTCGGCGGTGGTCGCGCTCACGCCCACGACCTGAAGAAGCACGTAGGGGGCGGCCCGGGTGTAGGCGTCATCGCCGAGAGCGGCGGGGGCGCCGGCGGACTCGTTTCGGGACAGGAGGAACCCGGACCAGCGATCGGCGGTGCGGTAGTCCGCCAGGCCGAAGCGGTCGGTCTGGACCGGATCGGGTTCGTCGGGCGTCGCGCCGGCCGTCCCGGCCTCGCCGTGGTCGGTCCAGGTCGCGCCGGTGGTCGTCCAGTACGTGTCGGCTCCAAGCACATCACGCCCGTAGACCCGGTAGTACGCCGCGCCTTTGACGTCGTCCCAGATGAGGGTGACTTGTCCGTTCACGCCCAGCGAGGTCTCGATCACCGACGTGCGCGAGACCTCAATGTCCAGGGCGTTGTAGGCGATCACCTGGTAGGCGTAGTTGCCGGCCCCCAGCGTTCCGGGGGCGACCGGCATGGCGCCCGGAGTTCCCGGAGTCGCGTTGCCGTAGTCCGCGAAGCTCTCGGTGTCCACGCGCCAGTAGCGGTCGGGGGCGCCCGAGGCGCGGCCCCACACCTCGTAGTAAGCCGCGTGGGTCATGCGGTCCCAGGTCAGGTTCATGTGTCCGACCTCGGGCAGCGTATCCCCGAACTCGCCGCTTCGGCCGACTTCGCGCCCCGACTCGTCGTAGCCGATGACGGTGTAGTCGTAGGTCCCCGCGGCCAAGGTGGGAGGAAGCGGCAGCCCCCCCGCGATCCCGCCTGTGCCCCAGTCGGTGAACGTCGTTCCCGCCGTCTGCCAGTAGCGGTCGGCCGAGGCGGCGCCGGGGGCGCGGCCGTAGACGCGGTAGTAGGCGGCTCCCGCTTGGGCGCCCCAGTTGAGGCGGATGCGCCCATCGGAGGCGAGGGCGGCGTTGACGCCCGTCACGGTGGAGCGGTTGAGTTCTCTGCCCACGGAGTCGAATGCGAGGACGTGGTAGGTGTAGTTGCCCGCGGACAGCGGCGGGGCGGCCGGATAGGCGACCACGGCGGTTCCGTAGGCCTGGCCCGAGTCGGTGAACGACGTCGCGGCGGTGGTCCAATAGCCCTGGCTCGTGGTCCCGGTGGCCGAGGCCGTCGCGTCCGTTGAGCGGACGCGGCCGATCTCGTGGCCCGAGGCGTCGTAGGCGATGACGCGGTACTGGTACGTGCCCGGCGCGAGACCCGGCCCATTGGGCATTCCGGCGGCCGCCGCGCCGGCCGTGCCGTCGTCGATGAGCGCGGTGGCCGTGGTCTGCCAGTACATCGTCTTGCCGCCGGCGCCGGCCCCTCGCCCATAGACGCGGTAGTAGGTCGCCCCGGCCACGGCGTCCCAGTCGAGCGTGGTCTGGCCGGGCGCCCCGAGCGCGACGGTCGCGTCGGCGGTCGTGCGCCCGACCTGCTGGTTGAAGGCGTTGTAGGCGATGATCTGGTAGTGATAGGTCCCCGCGCCAAGGGTGGACTGCGCGGGCGGCGCCCCGACGGTCCCGTTCGACCCGGTGTCGGTGATGCTGAGTCCCGCCGTGGACCAGTACATGGTCGGCGTTCCCGGCGCGCGGCCGTAGACGCGGTAGCTGACGGCGCCGGTCACCGCGCCCCAGTTCACGGTGACCGAGCCGTGATTGGCTATGGCGACGGGCGCGGTCTCCGCGGACGTGATGGTGTGCCCGAGCGCGTCGTAGGCGACGACGGTGTAGGCGTAGTTTCCGGCCGTGAGCTGTGGGTCCGCGGGTACGGAGCCGAGCCCGCTTGGCGCTTGGTTGTCGTCGGTGAACGTTGTGGCGGCCGTGTCCCAGTAACGGTCGGCTCGGCCGGTGTCGTCGGTCACGTAGACGCGGTAGCTGGCGGCGCCGGCCTCGGCGGCCCAGTTGAGCTGAATGGAGTTCGGTCCGCCCGGGATCGAGGTGTTGATCGCCGTCGAGCGGTTGATCTCCTGGTTGAGACCGTCGCGGGCGACGATCGTGTAGGTGTAGTTGCCGGCAGGCAGCGTGCCTGGCAAGGTCGGGTCCACAAGCGTGACGTTGATGTAGGCCTGATCGTTCGCCGCCGCCCCGGCGACGAGCGAGCCGACGGCGGCCGAGACGTTCGCCGGCGTCGCGATGGGGTTCGCCGCGGCGGCGACGGCGATGGGCTGGACGTACGTGAGCGGGGTGACGCCGACCGCGATCGGGACGTTGGGCACGGCCGTGGCGACGCCGACGCTCGTGGCCGCCACGCCGGACTCCGCGATGACGCCCATGTCGCTCGAGGACGCCGCGGCGTACTGGATGCGGAAGTCGGCGAAGAGGTTCGCGGAACCCGCCGTCGAGCCGCGCGAGGGCGCGGCGCTCCAGTCCATGTCCTGCCACAGCGAGAAGTCGCCCGAGCGGGGGGCTTCGCTCGCCGCCAGCCGCACGGCGGAGACTCCAACCTCGAGCTGCGTCTCCTCGCCGGTGATCGAGTCGGTCAGTTCATCCTGGCTGGTGGAGCCGTCGGAGCGCGCCCGATGTACGGTGCTTGTCCCGCATCCCGAGGTCGGCAGCGGCGGGAGGGGCGGGTTGTGCTCATGCGCGCGGCCCTCATGCTCGGTGAAGTAGATCCACTCGCCGTCGCGCGTCCACTGCAGGTCGTCCTGGGCTTCCTCGAACGCGTACTTGCGGCCCGCGTCGAGTTCGACGGCGCCCTGACCGTCGAGCGCGATGGTGACGACGCGGTAGTCCACGAAGTCGGCGCCGGTCCGCGCGTCCACGTCGCGGACGAAGGCGATGCGCGTCCCGCTCGGGGACCACGCGGCCCGCTGCGCGGACGCCCCAGCGCTCTCCGAGGTGATCTGGGTCGTCGTTCCGGTCGCGAGATCGAAGACGAAGAGGTTGGCTCCGTCGGTCTGCGCGTCGTTGCCGTTGTCGTAGAGCACTCGGGAACCATCGGGCGACCATGAGGCGTTCGCGGAGGCGGCGTCGCCGAATCGCTCCGCCGTGGAGCCGCCGGGGCCGCGCACCACGAGTCCGCCGGCGGTCTGGTAGAGGATGCGGTCATCGACGGGCGACCACTGGGCCGTGCCGGCCGCGACGGCCTCGGTGACGTCGGAGACGCGAACGCCCAGGGTTTGGCGCGCGTCGGACGCGATGGTCCACACGGCGCCCGCGGTCTCGTAGAGGAGCCTCCCGCCGGAGACGGACCAGTCCACGCTCAGCACGTCGGTCGCCGAAGCGGTGACCTGCCGCGGCACGCCGCTTCCCTGTCCCGATCCCAGGGCCTCCAGGTCATACGTCCACACCTGCAGCACGCCCCCCGAGTCGTAGCGGAGGTAGGCGAGTTGCGAACCGTCGGCGGAGAGGGTCGGGGCGAGCATGTCGGTGTCCGAGAGGGCGTTCGAGTCGATGACGCGCTCGGCGCCGGTGGCGTCGCGGAGGACGATCTCGCTGGAGGCGCGCCGCCGGTAGACGACGGTTTCCTCGAGGGCGGTGAGGCTGTCGGCGAGGCCGCGGACCCCGAGCCTGTACTGGTCACCGGCCACGATTCGGAAGATGTCCGACTTCAGCACCTGGACGTCGCCTGGCGTCGTCTGCGCCTCGATGCGGTAGTTGCGGTCCGTCGTCGCGTCTCCGGTCAGGATGGCTTTGAGGGCGTCGGTGTCGGTGGAGGTCAGGCCGGCGAGTTCGCCCGACAGGAGAGACTTGGTGTTGTACTCGGTGGCCGTCGCGGTCCGATCGACCTCGTCGAGCAACTGGTCGACCTCGCGCTGGATCTCCACGCGGTCCTCGGCGGTAAGGGTTCCGTTCGACGCCTGGATGGCAAGCACGCGGACGCGGCCCAGAATGGAGGAGATCTCACCGAGAGCCGACTCGGCGGTGCGCAGAAGCGACGCGCCTTCCTGGGCGTTCATGGAAGCCCTTCGGAGGCCCTCCACCTGGGCGCGCAACTTGGAGGCGATGGCCAGACCGGCCGGGTCGTCCTGAGCGTGGTTGATGCGGAGACCCGTTGAGAGACGCTCAACGGATCGATGTACAGCGTTCTGAGCCCTACCCATGTGGCGGTAGGGCGAGGCCGCTCCGGTGTCTCCGCTCAGTCGAATGCCCACTCCCGCTCGTCCTCCGTGACGATCGCTCCGCGCGCCCGCCGATCAACGGCCCGCCATCGAACGCGAGGTCGGGTCCGCCCCTTGCGGCGCGCAGCCTGGTGGGTTGCCGCGGCCCGGGAGTCTCCGACGCCCGAGCCATGCGTTCGTGTCGCGTTCCGTCTTCGTCACCTCCAGACGCGAAGCGACATGGCATCCATGCCAAAGACGTCACTAGGAACATCGGCCGGACGGCGGGGTTTCCTTAGCGATGAGAGACGGGGGGGGCTCCGGCGATGACAGACCGGAGGGCTGGACGGGACCCGCTAGCCCTCGATGCGCACGCGGTCGAAGTCCTGCCACGGCCAATCGGCGTCATCGGGGCCGTCCTCGGCCTCGAACGCCTGGCGCCAGCGGCGTCGGAAGATGAAGCCGTTGCGTGTGGTGACGTCGAGGAACTTGAACTCCGCCGAGCCGTCCGTGGTGATGTGCTCGTAGTGGTACATCTCGACCGAGGGCGCGAGGCGGCAGCGGAAGCCGAGTGACTTCAGGCGGTAGCAGTAGTCGATGTCCTCGTACTGCACGGGTGAGTAGATCTCGTCCATGGGGCCGGCGATCTCGATCACGCCGCGCGGCAGGAGCACGCACGCCGAGATGAGGCACTGGACGTCGCGTTCGATGCTGAACTCCGGGTCATCGGCTCGCCGGCCGCGGCCGAGGTAGACGACGCGCCCCTTGGCGGTGACGCCCCCGCCGGCGAACTCGATGCGCCCGTCGGGCGGGGGAAAGAGCAGCTTCGGCGACACGATCCCGATGTCCGGATGCTCGTCGAGGCGGCGCGTCAGACGCTCGATCCAGTCCGCGTCCTTGACCACAATGTCGTTGTCGATCCAGCCGATGTAGTCGCCGCTCGCCGCCCGGAGCCCCTGGTTGCGGCCCGCGGGGGCGCCCACGTTCTCCTCGTTGGCGACAACCGTCAGGTCGACGCCGGCGGCCTCGATCTCCGGAGCAAGGGCCTCGATCGCCTCGGCGCTCCCATCGAGCGAGCCCTGCTCCACCACGATGACCTCAAGCGGCCGGTACGTGGACGTCGCTACGGAGCGCAGGCACTTCTCCGTATAGGCGCGCTTGTTGTAGCTCATCGTGATGAGCGAGACGAGGCCGGGCATGGGCGCCTCCCAAGACAGTGAACACGACAGGACAGCGGCTGAATTCCCCGCCGGCCCGCCGCGCTCCTCCGCCTACCCGCGAGGTGGCACGTACTGGATGTCCACGGAGAACCCTGCGATGACGTTCGCATCGAGGGTCACGTTGCCCACTTCGGGCGCGATCCGCACGCCGACCTCGGCGGCGGCGGGGCCGCGATCGTCGGTGATCGCGTTGGAGCGCAGGACAGTGTCCCGTGTGGCTCCCTCGATGAGGAACGCGGCCTCGCCCGGTCCCGCGTTGCGCGACAGGACGTTGGCTTCGAAGATGCATCGATGCGCCGCGTTGTCGTCGCGCTCCGGCCGCACATGGACCCCGGCGCGACCGTTCGCGACGATGCGGTTCCCGCGGAACAGGTTGTCGGCGTCCTTGTGGCCGACGGAGACGCCGTGGCGGCCGTTGTCGTGGAGGCTGTTCTCTTCGAAGCGGCTGTTCCACACGCGCCAGCAGACGAAGAGGCCGTCGGTCTCGTTCGAGTAGGCCTCGCAGCCTCGAATCACCGAGTCGTGGCTTCCCGTACCGGGATGGAGTCCGGTCCCGAGGTTCGCGTAGGCCTCACAGTTTGTGATGAGAGTTCCCGGGCTGAGCTGAAAGCTGATCCCGTCGCCGTGGTAGCAGCGGGCGGTGCAGTCGGAGACTCGGGCGCCGGGGCAGCGAAAGAGGTAGATCGCGCCTCCGCGGCACCCGTCGAGCAACCCGTTCTGGCTTGCGTTCCCGTCGCAGACGATGTGCTCGATCGCGACGTCGGTGCAGTCGTAGGCGGCGACGAGGGGAAACGCGTGCTGCACGGCGGCGTTGCGCTCGACCAGGTAGTCGCGGCCGGCCGGCTCGTCGAGGATGAGATCGTCGCCCTCGATCGCGACGATGGTCCGGACGTCGACGTCATAGCCGCCGCTGTAGTGGTCGTCCCGGAGGGCGACGCCCCAGCCGACGCGCCATCCCGCGGGATAGGTTACTTTGACGCGGTCGTAGCCAAACCCGCAGTCCGAGGTGAAGGTCTCGGAGACGCCGCGGTCCTTCCGGATCACCGCCTGCCCCTCGCCGACGAGGGTGACTCCGTCGCGCATCCGCACCGAGTTCTCGATCACGTACTCGCCCTCGGGGAGGATGACGGTCCCTCCGCCTCCAACGGCGGCGCGGTCGATGGCGCTCTGAATGGCCGCCAGAGGGTCCACGCCGGCGAGAACCCGGTCCACGCGCAGCTCCCTCGGTGCGACGCCCATGCTCAGTCCCCTTTCATCGTGGTTCAACGCGAAGCTCGAAACGGCCCATCCGCTCGCGCCCCGCCTCCAAGGCGACGGCTTGGCCGTTCAGGAGGGCGAAGAAGAGCTGCATGCGCCCCGGCCCGTCGTCCAAGAGGAACGGGTTCTGGGGAGGCGCGGGCGCGCCGTCGAACCCGGACGCCGTCACCGCCGTCTCAGGCGCGCGGAGCGCAAAGGCCCCGGCTTGGGCCTCGCGCGTCAGAGCCTCAAACACGCGGGTTCCGGACGCCGCGCCCGGAACGCCCTCGACCTGCGCGGGCGCTCCCTGGACCGCCCAGCTCTCGACGCCCACGAACGGCAAGCGGTAGGCGAGGAAGGCTTGCGTGTCGGGCCGGTCGGCGGTGGGCGTGACGCCGATCTCGACCTGCAGAGCAGGCCCCTCGCCGATCGCGTACGTGATGCGGTAGGCGGTCTCGGGGCCTGCGGGACCGGCCGTCTGGACGCCGTTCCAGGACGGTATGCGCAGCGTGCCGGTGAAGATGACGCGGGTCTCGGGGTCGACCTGCTCGATGCTGAGGCGCGGGTTGGTCTCGCCCTCGGTCGAGATGTGGCGTCCTTGCTCGTAGAGGCCCCAGTCCGTGTAGACCTCCGACGGCCCGATCAGCTCACGCGCGGGCTCGGACGTGCGACGAAGGGACCACAGCACCCCGCCGTGCCGGCGCGAGATCACCGCGGTGAGATGCTCGTTCGCGAGGGTGACCCACAGCGGGTCCACGTTCACCGGCCCCGGAGCTGGTTTCGACGCGATGCTCGCGAGGTGGGACCTCAGGTGCTTGACTGAGCCGAACTCCAGAGCCCGGAACGGGGCCGCGCCCTCGTGCGCCTCGACCGCCAGCCGGGCGCTCACGCCGGCGGCGTCGCCCTCGATCCGCGCGTTCATGCAGCGAGCCAGGTCCTCGACCTCAATGGCCACGACGCTCCCGTCCGCGCGCTCGAGGGCGAGGAGACGCGGGCCCGGGGCATCCCAGAGCCCGTGCTCCATCGGGCGCCAGCAGCGAGCAAGCGGCGGGGTGGCGTCCACGTGGGTCTCGCCCTCGCGGACCGAACGATGACGGTCGACGAACACGTCCGAGAGAAGCCCTTCCGCGGCGCCCACGCACCAGCGGCTGGCGTTGGCGACCTCAACCGTGTACCGCACCGAGCCGCGCTCCGTGGCCTCGGCGGCGATCTCGTCCGGCTCGCATGGGCGTGGTTCGGCTGGCCGCGCGTCCGAGTCGTCGGACGAAAGCAGCGGCTCAGCGGAGGTCAGATCCAGGACGTACGGGCGGTACGGCGGGATCGTCACGTTCACGCCGCTGAACCCGCCCGGGCCCGGGACTCCGGCGCGAAGCCCCGCCTCGGCCGCCGGGGCCGGCGCGATGGCGCAGCCAACGGGTTCCGGAGAGAAGCTCACCGCGACCAGGCAGGCGCTGGAATCGGTGTACCGCAGGAACGCGAGGACGCGCGGGTCACTGGCCGCGAGCAGCTCGAAGTCGGCGTCTCCGTCTCGGAGGGCGGGGTGCTCGCGCCGGAGCCGGAGCCACTCCCGCAACTCGGTCGAGAAGCCGACCTCTTCCTCCTGGTGCAAGAGGAGCGCGCCCGGGAGGAAGGTGATGAGGGCCGTAAGCGCTTGGGAGGGCCCGACTCCGAAGTAGTCCTGCGCCGCGACGGTGTCGTGGTTCTCAAGGAAGCGCACGAGCGACTCTCGCTGCAGTTTGGTGTGGGTGAGCCCCTGCGCGCCGAGCCACTCCCTCGCTCTCCCGACCCACGCCGCAGCGTCGGGCTCGCGCGTGAGTTCCCGGCAGACCATGTAGAAGGGGTAGTCGAACAGAAGATCCGCCGAGGGGAAGTTGCAGGTCGCACCGGCCTCAGGCAGGAGGACGGCGTCGGGGCTCCGCGCGCGGATGGCGTCGCGGATCAGGCGGTTCTGGCCGACCCCGCCCGCGAGCATCGCGCTATTGGCGCGTGCGCCTGAGCGCGGCCGCCAGTTGGGGACCTGGCCGCTTCCGCCGCAGTCGAGTCGAAAGCCGTCGCAGCCGAACTCCCGCACCCAGTAGTCGCAGAGATCCACCGTGTGAGCGCGCCAGTCGGGGTCCGAGCAGTCGGCGGCGAGCACCGTGCCGCCCCAGGCGTTCTGGAGGTTTCCGTCGGGGTCGCGGCACCA
>CAZCER010000040.1:0-14747 GCA_964497385.1 uncultured Armatimonadia bacterium
CATGATCCGCGCGAACCCTCGGGTCTGCTTCGAGGTGTCGCGCATGCAGGGCCTTCCGACGCCGCATGACGGCGATGAATGCGACGCGCCCTTCGAGAGCGTGATCTGCTGGGGCGAGGCGCGCATCGTCGGAGACCTCGAAGAGCGGCAGGAGATTCTGAACGCGTTCCAGGCGCGGTACCTCCACCAAGGCGAGGTGCGGCCCGACATCACGATGGAACGCACGCGCGGCTGCGGCTGCGTGGAGATCACCGTGACGCGCATGACGGGACGCTGTGCGCCCGGGACGCACAAGGAGGCGTGGGAGTGGGACGCATAACCACACTGCACATTTCAGGCCTTGGCCGCGACGTCTCCCGTCTCGGCCTCGGATCCATGATCTTCCATCCGGATCGACAGGACCTCGTGGATGAACTGCTCGACGCGTGGCGTGAGCGCGGCGGGAACCTGATCGACACCGCCGAGGTCTACGCCGGCGGCCAGTCGGAGCGGGCCATCGCGCGGTATCTCGAGTCCCGCGGCTGCCGCCAGGAACTCGTGATCCTGACGAAGGCCTTCGCCGATGTGAGCGAGGTCGGGACCCGTTCGATCCCCGACGCCGTCGCCCGAGGACTTGAGCGGCTCGGGACGGACTACATCGATCTCTGGCTCCTCCATCGCGACAACCCGGAGGTCCCCATCGCCGACATCGTCGAGCCCCTGAACGCAGAACTCGAGGCGGGCCGCATCCGAGCCTTCGGCGGCTCGAACTGGTCGGTCGCCCGGCTCAAGGAGGCGAACGAGTACGCCGCGGCCCGGGGGCTGCGCGGCATGTCGGTCTCGAGCCCACACGTGTGCCTCGCGACGGCGATCGAGCCATTCTGGCCGGACTGCACGCAAGCCACGGCTGAGGATCTCGCAGGGTACCGCGAGACGGGCATTCCCGTGCTCGCGTGGTCGTCGCAGGGTCGAGGCTTCTTCCTGCCCTCGTCGGGGCCCGATGACGCGAACGCCGACCTGCGTAGGGTCTACCACAACGCGGAGAACCTGGCGAAGCTCGAGCGCGCGCGGGATCTTGCGGCCGAGAAGGGCGTCGCGCCGATCGAGATCGCGCTCTCCTATGTCCTGAGTCTGGATGCCCCGATCGCGGCGTTGGTGGGCCCGGCGAGCGTCGCGGAGATCGACTCGTGCGTCAGGGCGGCGGCGATGCGCCTCACGGAGAGCGAGACGGCGTGGCTCGAGGGCAGGGGCTAGAGACGCGCCGGAGGGCGCCGCAAGCCGGGGGCTCGGGGCGCCCTCCGCGAATCAGCGGGCTCCGCACGCCTGTAGGCACGCCTGCATGTGGCCGCGCGACTCGGCGGCGATGACGGCGCACTGGACGAGGCTGAGGTCCTTCGCGCCGATGATCTCGAGGTCGAGCGGGCCGGGGTAGCCGTTCTCGTGGAGGACGCGCACGTACCCGAGGAGGTCGATGTCGCCGCGCCCGTTCGCCTGTTCGGGCGGGGCGCCGGGCGACTGCTGACGCCCCTTGCAGTCGCGGATGTGAACGTGCTTCACGCGCGAGATGACCGCTGCGATGGCTTCGACGGGGTTCTCGCCCGAGCGATGGATGTGCGAGGGGTCCATGTCGATGCCGAACGCGGGGGAGGAGATCTCCTTCATGGCCTGGAGCGTCGTCGGGGTGTTGTAGATGCTCGCCCCGACGTGGGCTTTCACGCAGAGGGTCACTCCGTACCGCTCGGCCATGTCCGCGAGGGAGCCAAGGGACTCGATGACCTGCCGCCAGGCCTCGGGGTCGTCGGCTTTGCCGCCCGGTCCGCAGTTGACGATCGGGACGCCGATCTCCACCGCGGCCTGGAAAGCGGTCTCCATGACGGCCGGATCCTGGGAGGGCTGCTCCATCGCGTGCAGACCAAGGCCGTACTCCTGCGCGAGCGACCGGATCTCAGGCGCCAGCTCTCGCCAGCGCGCAAGCACCAGGTGCTCGCTCATCCCGCCGATTGCGCTCAACTCGATGCCATCGTAGCCCGCCATCGCCGTTAGCTCGAAGGCGGAGCGAAGGTCGTGGCCCCCAAAGAGGACGGAGTTCGCCCCCAGCTTCATGGTTCTGTCTCCCTGTCGATGCGTTAGTCGAGCAGCTCGCTCGGGTCGCCGTGCACGGGCGGCAGCGGGTGCGGACGCACCAGTTCGCCGCCTTGCTCGTAGGATTCCATCGCGGCCCACGTGTACTCGAGAGCCGCGAGCGCGTCACGGCCGGACGCGCGGAGCCGATCCTTGGGGACCTGGTTGGCAACGTCCTCGAGAAACGCGTGAATGCGGCGTGGGAAGGTCTGCCCGAAGTCCGAGATCCCCGACTCGGTCACGATGGGCCCGCCGGCCTCGCCGACGTTGAGGGCTTCCGGTTTCGGCGGAGCGCTCGGGGCGGGCCAATAGGTGATCTTCTCAATGCAGTTCTCGATGCAGAAGGTGCCCTGCGTCCCGGCCACCTCGATGCTCCACCAGCCGCCGAGACCGTAGGCGGCGTCCCCGCGCTGACTGATGAGGTAGCCGACGCAGCCGTTCGCGAAGCGGAGATGGATGCTCGCGGTCGAGAGCATGACCTCCCCCGCGCGCTTGCGGAAGCCCGGCCGGTCGAGGAAGGCCTGGACATGGGTCACATCGCCGCAGAAGTGGCGCATGACGCTAAGGGGGTGGCTCATGAAAGCCTTCATGTGGAAGTACGGGAAGCCGGCGATCTTGCGCGACTTCGGCGCCGTGTAGCCCTCCGGCTCGCCGCCCTGGAAGCCCATCTTGTGCAGGCAGTAGATCGGCTCGCCGATCGCGCCGGCCTCCATGTACTCCCTGGCCTTCTCTGCGGGGGGCGTGAAGAAGTGGTTCAGGTTGCAGCCGAGGTACACGTCCTTCTCGGCGGCTTTGCGCACCATCTCACGCGCCTCGCCGACGTCGTTCGAGAGCGGCTTCTCGACGAGGACGCTCTTGCCGGCCTCCATCGCGATCATGGCGGGCTCGTAGTGCCAGCTTCCGTTCTCGTAGCCGCCCGTGCAGACGTCGACCACGTCCAGGTCCGGCTCGCCGTCGAGCATGTCCTCGAGGCTGTAGTAGGCCTTGGCGCCGTACTTCTCGGCGCCCTCATCGGCGCGCTCGCGGATCACGTCGCAGATCGCCACGAGATCGGAGAGCGGGTCGCTTGTGTGAGCTTCCGCGTGGGGGACGCCGATTCCGCGCAGACCAACCATGCCAACTTTGAGAGCCAATTGGGGGGCCTCCTGTCGCCGTGCGAACGAAACCGTTCGTTTCCAGGCCGGGAGTTTCGCGGCGATGACCGCAGGCACCTGTTCGCGGGTCGCCGCCGACCGGGAGCGGGCGGCGGGCCGGCGGCCGCGGAGGAGGTGAGTGGGGAGTCGAGCGAACGCGCACGACCACGAGGATGTGGGCCTCGTGGTCGCGCGCGTTCCGAGGAGCGGCTCTCAGCCGGCCAAGGGGCGCGCTGCGCTCTGACGGCAAGGCCAGCGGTGGGGATCGACCATCTCGAGCAGGCCGACGTCGTCATCGGAGGCGGGCTCGAAGACAGAGTCAAGGGCCGTCAACGCCGCCCCGAGCGGCACGGTGTCCGGCCAGAGGGGATCCAGCCGGGCCACCGGTCCGGAGACCCCCACAGGTTCCGCGCCGGTGTGCGCCAGCGCCGCGTTGGTCTCCGCGAGGGCTTCCTCGAGGGCAAGCGCGTTCGATGCGAGCGGCCCGCCGAAGAAGAGCCTCCGAGGCGACAGCCACACGGTGGAGCGGGCGGCCTCGAGCAGCATGGCACGGACGGTCTCGGCGTCGCTTGCGGGTCGCGAGCCGTCGCCGGACACCGCGTCCGAGCCCGCGCCCCACACGATCCCGGGATGCGGTTGGCCCGCCAGGACCACCCCGGCGCTGCTCCAGCGCGTGGTCTCCTCGTTGGGGATCACGTAGAGCAGCGGATCGGGCGCTTCGAGGTCGCCAGCGTCCACAGCGTGGCGGTGAAGCGCGACCGCGCCGAGGCTTGCGTCGTGACCGACGAGGACGGGCCGCTCCAGCGCCGCTTCGAGTTCGTTTCCAAGGGCGTAGCGGGGATGCTCAGCGGAGGGCACGCCCAGCGTCTCGCTCGCGAGGATGGTCCCCGACTGAGCGTCGATGAGACCCGCGACGGCCACTCCGACTCCGACAAAAGCGTCCGCGCGGACCTCGCTAGCCAGATCCGCCGCGAGTCGTGCGACGATGGCGGGCAGGTCGGCAAGCGACCAGTCGTCGGGGAGAGCCAGAGCCCGACGCCCGATCACGCTCCCGACGAGGTCCACGGCGATGGCGCCGATCTCGGCGCGCCGCAGCCAGACGCCGACGGTGCAGGCCGCGTCCGGACGCAACTGCCACAGCCGAGGCGGTCGTCCCGGCCGACCGGAGATGTCGAGGCCGATCGCGTCGACAAGGCCTGCCTGCTGCACCGCCGCTGTGAGCCGAGACACGGTCGGCGCCGCAAGCCCCAGCTCGTCACAGATCTCGGGGCATGTGCGAGCGCGACCGTCGCGTAATAAACGCAGTGTGGCCAGTAGGTTGGCCCGGTAGATGCGACCCGCCTGCATCCCGCGCACTCCCGCGCGCGTACCGCTCGTGCTGATGCTGACTGCCATGACTCATCACCTAACGCAAGAATGGGGATGCCACAAGGAACCCGCGCCACAGACCCCGTCGTGCTCTAGGCGGCGCTGTCCGGTCCGTCGGAGGGCGGCTGCCAGCAAGGGCTGTCGGAGAGCAACCTCAGTGCTCCAACATGCTCCCGCAGGCTGGGGCGCCCGGGCGAGCGCGTCGTCGGAGCCGACTCACCGGCTTCGGGCGACCACGCGCACACGCGAACCGGGCGTCCGTCGCGCCAGAGGCAGGCAAGTCGCGCGGTGAGTTCGGCGGAGCGCCTGGCTCGGGCCGCGTCGCGCCCGCCGCGCCAATCCACGAACGACATTACCGTGCCTCCTCTCGTTCAGAGCGTTACAGCGCCTGCAGAACCGGACTCCGTCTAGCGCGCCTGGCCCCTCGCGAGATGAGCCGAGGGCAGCCGCAACGTTTGCGTTGTCGGTAACTGCGTTGCCGTGCTCCGCTTGATCCAACCTCGCTCAGTCAGACACCGCGGCGCGCGGGTGGTTGCGGATTTCCTGACACTCGGTAAGTCACTCTCAACGGGCAGGAGCGGAGCCGTCGGGCGCGAATGCCAACCCCTACGACCGGGGGGCCGCGATGCTGAGGTGGAGGGAGAGAACATGCGCACTCTGGTGACGTTCACGATCGCTCTGACCCTCGCCGCGCTCGCTTGCGGTTGCTCACCCCGCGGAACGTCGAGCGAGCAACCGGCCCCGGCCGCGCCTGCCGCCTCCGGCGCCGCGCCCCAAGCCGCCCCCGAGTCTACCGAAGGACCGGTCATCGGCGTCTCGGTTCTGACGATGAATAACCCATTCTTCACAGTGATCGTCGAGAGCATGGAGGAGGCCGCCGCAAAGAGCGGCTATCGGGTGGAGGCTGTGAGCGGCGACTTCGACGTCGCGAAGCAGCAGAACCAGGTGAAGGACTTCATCGTGAAGGGCGTGGCGGCGATCGTGCTTTGCCCGTGCGACTCGAAGTCCATCGCCCCGGCCATCAAGGAGGCCAATGAGGCGGGAATCCCGGTCTTCACCGCCGACATCGCGTGCGTGGACGAGACCGTCGAGGTCGTCTCACACATCGCGACCGACAACCTCCAGGGCGGGCGGCTGGCCGCGGACGCGCTCGTGGAGGCGATCGGCGGTCGCGGCAAGGCGGCGGTCCTCGATCATCCCGAGGTCGAGTCCGTCATGCTGCGCACAAAGGGCTTCGAGAAGCGCTTGGCCGAGCTGAACGAAGGTCCCGACGTCGACGTCGAGATCGTCGCGAAGCTCCCGGGCGGAGGCGACAAAGCGAAGAGCCTCGACGCCGCGCGGGATCTCCTTCAGGCGCACGCGGATCTAGACGCCATCTTCGCGATCAACGACCCCTCGGCCCTCGGAGCGCGCGCGGCGCTCGAGAACGCCGGTAAGGGGGACCAGATCAAGCTGATCGGATTCGACGGCCAGCCCGAGGGAAAGCAGGCCATCCGGGATGGGAAGATCTACGCCGATCCGATCCAGTTCCCGGACCAGATCGGGGCGAAGACCGTTGAACTGATTCTCCAGTACTTGGGCGGCGAGGAGGTCCCGCCTGAGGTGCTGATCCCGACCGAACTCTACCGGCAGGCCGACGCGCTGGCCGACCCAGAGTTGGGCTAGGGCGCATGGGGGCCGCGCCGCCATCGGGCCGAATCGCGCGCCTCGCGACGCGCGTAACCTCGGATTACGGGATGCTGCTCGTGCTCGTCCTGCTCTGCGTGTTCCTGAGTTGGATCACGTGGGACGAGCAGATCCCGACCGGGGCCGCCGCCGGCGAAAGCCTGGCGCGGGACATCGTGGGCGAGGTGGGACCGGCCGCCTCCGTCCTGATCGTTGCGCGCGACACGGACGAAGACCGCGCGCTCGCCGAGGGGCTGGAGAGAGGTCTCGCGGCGTCCGGCGTCGCGGACGCCCGAACGGTCGTCGGCGGGCCGCCGGACGCCGGCAAGGCATTGCATGAAGCCGAGGCGGCTGGGGGCGTGGGGGCGATCGCGTGCCCGCAGGCCGTGAGCGAGTGGCCCGTCTTCGCCGATCTCGCGAGCAAGCACCCGCGCCTCTCGGCGACGCGAGTGTGGACGCCGCGGGGCTACTACTGGCCGAACTTCCTCAAGGCGGAGAACCTCCTGAACGTGGCGAGTCAGATCGTGGTCATCGCGGTGGTCGCGATCGGCATGACGATGGTGATCGTCACCGGGGGCATCGACCTCTCGGTGGGCAGCCTCATCGCGCTCGCTGCCGTGCTCGCGAGCCTCCTGATTCGGGACGTGGGCGGGGCGGAGAGCGCGAGCGCCGGGGCGATGATCGCCTGCTGCGCGGGCGCGGTGGCGCTCTGCGGGGCGGTCGGCGCGTTCTCGGGCCTCGCGATCACGGCCTTCGCGATCCCACCGTTTGTCGCGACGCTCGGGATGATGCTCGTCGCGAGCGGGGCCGCGTACATCCTGGCCGGAGGGCAGTCGATCTACCAGATCCCGGACTCGTTCATCTGGCTGGGGCGCGGCACGGCGTTGGGCGGGCTTCCGAACTCGGTGGCGCTGATGGCGATTCTCTACGCCGCGGCGCACGTGGTGATGACGCGCACCCCCTTCGGCCGCTCGATCTACGCCGTTGGCGGGAACGGCGAGGCGGCGCGCCTGTCGGGCGTTCCCGTCCGTCGGGTGCTGGTGCTCGTCTACACGCTGTGCGGCGCGCTTGCGGGCCTCGGCGGCGTCATTACGGCTTCCCAGCTCAAGAGCGGCTCCCCGACGTACGGGCAGATGTACGAGTTGTACGTCATCGCCGCCGTGGTGGTGGGAGGCGCGAGCCTCACCGGAGGCGAGGGCCGCGTGCTGGGGACGCTGATCGGCGCGTTCATCATCGCCGTGATCCAGAACGGCATGAACCTCACCGGCGTGGAGAGCTACACGCAGAAGATCGTCCTGGGTGCTGTGATCCTCGGCGCGGTGCTGCTCGATGCCCTCAAGCGGCGCGGCTTCGCGTCGCTCCGGCGGGAAGGGTGAGGAGAAGGAGGGCGCAGCCGACGGCGGAACAGAGGGCCATCGGCATCCGCGTGTGGGAGGTGAAGACCGTTGTCTGTGAGCCCCGGCGTGCCTCGGATAACCTACCTCAAGGTGGAGAACTACCGGGCCCTCAAGCGCCTGGAGATGAAGGGCGTCGAGCCCCTGACCGTGCTTCTTGGCCCGAACGGCAGCGGTAAGTCGACGGTCTTCGACGTGTTCGCCTTCCTCTCGGAGTCCTTCAACGAGGGCCTGCGACGAGCCTGCGACCGGCGGGGCAAGCTCAGCGAACTGCGAAGCCGAGGCTCCGACGGGCCGATCCGCATCACGCTGAAGTATCTCGATGGCGCGACCTCGCGGTCTCTGACCTTCTCGCTCGCCATCGACGAGGATGGCCGGGGGCCGTACGTTGCTGAGGAGCGCCTGAGTTGGACACGCGGCAGCCGGGGGAAGCCGTTCGACTTCCTGAACTTCGAGTCTGGCAAGGGACGCGTCATCAGCGGGGAGATCCCCGACGAGGGCGATGACCGCGTTGATGAGGAGCTTGATCGCGAGGCGCTTGCCACGGCGACGCTGGGCCAGTTCGCCCGCCATCCTCGCGTGAGCGCTCTACGGCGGTTCATCACAGACTGGTATCTGTCCTATCTGACGGCCGACAGCACGCGCTGCACCCCTGAGGCAGGCCCCCAGGAGCGCCTCTCCCAGAACGGCGACAACCTGGCCAACGTGATCCAGTACCTGGGCGAGAGACACCCCGACGTCCTCTCAGGCGTGCTCCAAGTGCTCGCTCGACGCGTACCGCGGCTTGAGAGCGTGAGTGCTGACATGATGGCCGACGGGCGGCTGCTGCTCCAGATCAAGGACGCTCCGTTCGACAGGCCGGTGCAGGCTCGCTATGCCTCAGACGGTACGCTGAAGATGCTGGCCTACCTCACCGTGCTCCACGATCCGGAGCCACCCCAGTTCGTGGGAATCGAGGAGCCCGAGAACCATCTGCATCCACGGCTCCTGCCCGAGCTGGCGGAGGAGTGCCGGGCGGCCACGGAGCATTCGCAGCTCTTGCTGACTACGCACAGCCCGTTCCTCATCAATGAGCTTCCGGCGAAGCGCGTCTGGGTGCTCGATCGTGACGAGCGGGGCTACACGCAGGCAAGGTGTGCTGCCACGATGCCCCAAGTGACCGCCATGATGGAGGAGGGCGCGAAGCTCGGTCATCTGTGGGCTGAGGGCTACTTTGACTGCGGTGACCCATTGCACGAAGCCGGCGGCCCCTCGGCGCGGGGAGCCCGGGGGGGAAAGTGACGTGCGTCTGGAGTTCCTGCTCGAGGGTCCATCGGATGAGGTGGCTCTCCGCCACATCGCACCGAAGATCGTGGGGCCGGAGGCCGACCTGGACTACCGCACCTTCGGGTCCAAGACGGACCTGCTCGGCGAACTCGGGGAGCGCCTCCGTGGCTACACGCGTGTCGCGCGGCCAGACTTGGGCATCGTCGTTCTCGTTGACCGTGACGCCGACGACTGCCATGAACTCAAGAAGCGGGTTGTTGGGGCAGCGCCGTCTCACTTCGGGCAGGTGACCGCACCCCTCCTGGCTCGCATCGCCGTCGAGGAACTCGAGGCGTGGTTCCTCGGAGACGTCGAGGCCATGCGGATCGCGTTCCCCAGACTCCCCGAGGCCCTGGCGGCGAAGGCTCCCTTCCGCGATCCCGACGCCGTCTCGGGCGGTACGTGGGAGCGGCTAGAGAAGGAGCTGCGGCGTCACAGCTACTTCCGCGCCGGACTCAACAAGATCGAACTCGCCCGTCTCGTCGCCCCGCACATGGACCCTGCGCGAAACCGCTCGCACAGTTTCCGGGTGTTCCGCGACGGTCTCGTCGACCTCGCTCGGACGCTTGAGACCCGAGGCCGTTCGTCGGCGTGATTCGGTCAGCGAGAACGCCCTGATCTCACCCTTCCCCATCCAGCGCCGGAATCGGGAACAACTCGGACGGAGTGCGCGCCTCGGCCATGAGCCGCTCCAAACGTCGCGTCACGGCCGGGTGCGACGCGGCCAGGTCGGTCGTCTCGCCGGGATCCCCCACCAGATCGTAGAGTTCGGTCCGAGGCCCGTTCTCGCGGAGGTTGGAGCGCACCGCCTTGAACCGCCCCGCGATCAGCGCTTGCTGCTGCTTGCCCTCCGGGTACTCCCAGTACAGGCAGCGTCGGTCCTCCTGCCGGCCCTCGCCCCTGAGAGTGGGCATCAGGCTGACGCCGTCTATGCCGTCGGGCGTCTCCGTCCCCGCCGCCTCCGTGAGTGTCGGCAGCAGATCCCAGCAGGCCGCGGGGTGGTCGGTGACCGAGCCCGCCTCCACCACTCCGGGCCACCAGGCGACCGCTGGAACGCGGATGCCGCCCTCGTAGACAGTGCACTTGGTTCCCCGGAGACGGCCGAGGGAGTCGAAGAACGCCCGATCGCAGCCGCCGTTGAACGTCGTGCCGTTGTCCGAGGCGAAGAGAATGAGGGTGTCGCGTCCCAGGCCCTCCTCCTCAAGCACCGTCCGCAGTCGCCCGACGCTGTGGTCGAGGTAGCTCACCATGGCGGCGTACGTTGCATGAGGCCGAGGGGTGGGGAGATAGCCGTTCTGTCCGAGGTACGGCTCGGGATCCCACTCCCGCGGGTACCGCTCGATCCATTCGTCGGGGGCTTGCAGCGCGACGTGCGGGATGGGTGAGGCGAAGTACAGGAACAGCGGCTCATCGGCGTGCTCGCGGACCCACGTTTCAGCCTCGGTGAGCATCTCCGCCGGGGCGTAGTCCTCGCCTCGGAAGCGTTCGTAGTACTCCGCGTCCGACCCCAGCGGCTGATCGAGCTTCTGGTGAGCCGAGAAGTACGGATTGCCGTGCTGCACGTCGACGTCATGGTCGCGCCAGAGGTGGGTGGGGTAGTGGTTGTGCGCCACGCGCTGGCACAGGTGCCCGTAGAAGTGGTCGAAGCCCTGGTTCAGAGGATGGCCTGTCGAGCCGGGTCCCCCGAGCCCCCACTTGCCGACCGCGCACGTTGCGTAGCCGGCTTCGCGGAGGAGCCCGGCCGCGGTGACCGTTTCGGGCGGCAGAGGCCACTGCCCCTCCGGATCCTCGGGATCCCAGCCGCCGACCTCCTTGTTGCCGCGGATGGTGGCGTGTCCGGTGTGCTTGCCGGTCATCAGGCAGCAACGGGTCGGCGCGCAGACGGGACTGCCCGAGTAGAAGCGCGTCCAACGCATGCCCTCGGACGCCAGGCGGTCCAGATGAGGCGTCCGAATCTTGCGCTGGCCGAAGCACCCCAGTTCGCCGTAGCCGAGGTCGTCGGCGAGAATGAGCACGATGTTCGGAGGGCGCTTGCCCGCGCGTTGCGGGGCGGCCGAGCGGGCCGCCCGACTCGCTGCGGCGCTCGCCGTGAGCCCGCCTAGGAATGCACGTCGGTTCATGTCTCTCTCCGATGCCTGTCTGGCCGCTCCCGAGTGAGCTTCCGCCGCGCGCGCTCTGGACCTCCACAAGGGTGAGGCCCGTCTGCGGCGAACTCACGAGCGCGCCGGCGCTCAGCGCGGGTGACTTTCCACGATCGGACGATGTGCACATGCCGGCAGAGGTGTTCTACGCATCGCCGCGCCAGCGGAGCCTTCAGGCGGACGAGACGCTGCCCTGCAAGCTCGAGCGAATCCTCGAGAGGCTCTCCCTCCGCGAGCGGGTGAAGGATGAACTCGTCGCCATCAAGATGCATCTGGGGTTCAACGTCGGCTACTCCACGATCCATCCCGTGTTTGTGCGGCGAGTGGTCGACGCCGTCAAGGAGGGCGGCGGACGCCCCTTCGTGACCGACTCCCCCGGCTCGTGCTTCACGGCGGCGACGCGCGGGTACACGGAGGAGACGCTGGGGTGCCCGATCGTGCCGAACCAGGGCGCGAGCGAGCGGTACGCGTACAGGGTCGAGAGGCCCTACAAGAACATCACCGAGTGGCAAGTCGGCGGGCATCTCCATGACGCCGGCTTCCTGGTTGATCTTGCGCACGCGAAGGGCCACCCAACCTGCGGGTTCGGCGGGGTGTTCAAGAATCTCGCTCTCGGAGGTATGGCCGGCCCGACGCGGTCGGCGATGCACGACGTGATGCACTACGACCCGTACTGGTTCCCCGAGAAGTGCCCGGACGCCGCAGCACGACAGCGGATTCTCGACGCCTGCCCCTTCGGCTGCATCGTGGAGGACCGCGAGAGCCCGGGCGACCTTCACATGCACTTCGAGCCCTGCAACCAGTGCGGTCGGTGCGTGGAAGCGGCGCCGGAGGGGGCGTTCCGGATCGATCCGGTGAACTTCCACGCGTTCCAGGAAGCCATGGCCATCGCCGCAAGCCTCGTTCTCGGCTCTTTCGACGCGGAGAAGACGGTCTTCATCAACCTCGCGACCCACATCACGCCCGTCTGCGACTGCTTCGGCTTTACCGGGATG
Organism: uncultured Armatimonadia bacterium; assembly: GCA_964497385.1. Taxonomy (GTDB): domain Bacteria; phylum Armatimonadota; class Zipacnadia; order UBA1398; family UBA1398; genus CAZCER01. The sequence goes on from CAZCER010000040.1 coordinate 12,102, forward strand.
CCGATCCTGCCGGATCTTGGGATCTTCGCCTCGAACGACCCGTGCGCGGTGGAGCAGGCGACGCTGGACGCCATGGCCCCTCACGCGATCATCGCGGAGAACGCACCGGCCTGCATGGAACTTCAGCCCGCCGAGGGCCGGCACCCGATCCAGGTGCTCCACGGGCCTTACAAGGACCCGTATGTCGTGGTTCGCCGCGCGGAGGCGCTGGGACTGGGATCGCCCGAGCACGCGCTGGTGGACGTACTGCCCGACTCAGGCGAGGCGCCCACCGTGGCGGAGCAGACGGCTCTCTCGGCGCAGGGCGGCTAGTTCGACCCCGCGCCGGCCGGTTCAGGGACGGGCCGAGGCGCGGGAGACAGCCGATGCGCGTTTATCTCGCGGCCCTCGGGCGCGGAGCGGGAGTGCCAGCCTTGGAGTGGTTCCACAGACTGTCCATTCAGGCCAAGCTCGTCATCGGCTACGCCTCGGTGCTCGTCCTCGCTCTCGCCGCCGGTGGCGGCGTGGCTTACGGGGTCGTGCGCGAGGCCGTGGAGCGGGACGTCGACCAGCAGCTCTCGAGCGCGACGGACATCCTGTGCGGGCTTGTGGTGACCACGGCGGACGCATCCGTGCGAAACCACCTTCGGGCCATCGCGCACTGCTGCCGCACCGATGTGGCGACCCTGTACCAGCTCTCCTTGAGCGGGGCGATCACGGAGGAGGAAGCCCGGAGGCTCGCCGCCGACCTCATCCTGGGGCAGCGCATCGGGCGCACCGGGTATGTGTACTGCCTCGACAGCGGCGGCGTGCTGCAAGTGCACCCGAGCCCCGAGTTGGTCGGGACCGACATCTCGGAGAACGCATTCGTCCGCAAGCAGATCGTCTCGCGGGAGGGCTACATCGAGTACGACTGGGCCAACCCGGGCGAGACCGAGCCGCGGGCGAAGGCGCTCTACATGACCTACTTCGAGCCATGGGATTGGATCATCTCGGCCTCGTCGTACCGCGGGGAGTTCGCCGAACTCGTGAGCGTCGACGACTTCGAGAGGCAGATCCTGGCGACGCGGTTCGGCCAGACGGGCTACCCGTACGTCATGGACGCGCGGGGAACCCTCATCATCCATCCGGAGATGCAAGGCGAGAACATCTACGACTCGGCCGACGCCAGCGGGCGCCACTTCATCCGGCAGATGTGCGAGCAGAAGTCCGGCAAGATCGTCTACCCCTGGAAGAACCCCGGGGAGGAGCGCGCGCGCGAGAAGCTGGTGTACTTCCGCTACATTCCCGACCTCGACTGGATCATCGCGTCTTCGAGCTACCTGGAGGAGTTCTACCGGCCGGCCCGTCACACGCTGTACACGAGCTTGGTCACTCTCGTCGTGGTGGTGCTGTTCGTGCTTGTGACGACGGGTTGGGTCTCGGCGTCGGCGTTGCGGCCCGTGCGCGAACTCGTGGCCTGCCTGCGCTCCGCGGCCGAGGGCGATCTGACGGCCCGCATGGACACCAAGTGGCGCGGCGAGACAGGGAGGCTGGCGGCGAACTTCAACGCCTTTGTCGAGCGACTGCAGGCCTCGCGAGAGGAGGTCGAGGAGTCGCAGGCGCGGTACCGCGACCTCTTCGAGAAGGCCGTCGAGGGCGTGTTCCAGGTGGATGCGAACGGCCGCTTCGTTGTGGCGAATCCGTCGCTGGCGCAGCTCTTGGGCTACGGCTCACCCGACGAACTCATGGCGGCGGTCCAAGACGTGCGCTCCCAGCTGTACGCCGACCCCGCGGAGTCGGCGGCGCTGGAGGAGCGCCTGCGCGCGCGCGGCTCGGTGGCATGCCACGAGGTTCGGCTGTCGCGCCGCGACGGGTCGGAGATGTGGGCGTCGGTCCACGCGCGCGCCACGCTCGATCCGGACGGGCGCCTCGAGCGCATCGAGGGGTTCGCCACGGACGTCACGGAGCGCAAGCGCGCCGAGGAGGCGCAGGCCCGCATCCAAGAGGAACTCGAGCAGCGCGTGGCGGCGCGAACGGCGGAACTCTCGAGTTGGGTCTGCGAACTGGAGGAGCGCAACCGGGAGTCCGGCCTGCTCACCGAGATGTCGGAACTGCTTCAGGTGTGCCGGGCGCCCGACGAAACCTATCCAGTCATCACGCGCTACATGGAGGCCTTCTTCCGAGGGGACTCGGGCGCCGTCTATCGACTGGCGGAGGGGCGGCGGTTCCTCGAGTCTGTCGCGAGATGGGGTCCGGCAGCGCCCGCCGAGGAACTGCTCGAGGCCGACGACTGCTGGGGCATGCGCAAGGGCAAGCCGTACCTCCGGGTCGGGGCCGAGCGCGAGGTGGGGTGCTCGCACGTGCCAACGCCCGGGCCGGGGTCCTACGTCTGCGCGCCCATGAGCGCCCACGGGGAAGCCATCGGCCTGCTGCATGTGCGCTTCGGGCCGGACCACCTCGACGCCGAGGCTCGCAGCCACCTCCTGACGGCCAAGCGGCGACTCGCCGCCACCCTCACGGAGCACCTTTCGCTCGCCCTCACCAACCTCGAACTCAGGGAGACGCTGCGGAACCAAGCCGTGCGCGACCCCCCCCCGGGCCTCTACAACCGCCGCCACATGGAGGAGCGCCTCGCGCGCGAGGCCGCCCGGATGCGGCGCCGGGGCGGAACGCTCGGCGTCCTCA
>CAZCER010000041.1:0-14655 GCA_964497385.1 uncultured Armatimonadia bacterium
GTCGGCGTCGATCGCGAGGATGCGGTTCATTCGGGAGAACTGGCAGACGATTCCGCCGAGGGGGGCGGTGGACCCCCCGGAGAGGTTCGTGCCGGAACCTCTCGGAATGAGAGGAAGAGATTCCTCCTCGCACAGAGCGTAGAGGCGCGCGATCTCCTCGGCCGTCTCCGGAAAGACGACGGCCGCCGGCCGCCCGCGCTCCATGGAGGCGTCATAGGCGTAGGCCTCGAGTTCGAGGTCGGAGGAGAGCACGCGGTCCGGTGAGAGCATGCGCCGGAGCCGGTTAACGAGGGCCGCTCGGGCAGGCGTGACCTCGCTGTAGGTGGCGAAGCGCTTGGTCATGGAACCGCCTTTCGAGGCGACCAAGGGGCCGCCGGAGGCTCGCGTCGGAGGGCTCGGGAGGCGCCGTGGCCCGCGGCCCGGAACAGAGAGGAATATAGAGGTGACCGCCCGTATGGGCAAGGTTGACGGTCTTTTTGGGGCCGGATTAGAATACGCAGGTTTGGTATGCCGATGAAGCGGCGGGCCCTCGCCGGCCGGTGTGCGCCGTGCGTACCATCTGGGAGGAAGCTGTATTGACTCCGGACAGCCCCGTTACCGGCGCGCCGCCCGTCCCGCCCGATGAGCCGGAAGGCGTGGAGTCGCCCCTCGAGTCCAGTGAGCCCGGGGGCGCGGACGCGGGCAAGAACCGCGACGACCTGATGAAGCAACTCGAGGCCGCGCGCCTTGAAGTGCGCGACCTAGAGCGGCAGTTGGCGGAGTTCGCGGACCTCGAGGGGCCCGCGTCCAGTCCGCAGGCGGCGCTTCACAAGACGCTCGCGCGCGTGCTCAAGAAGGCCTGCATGATCCTGCAGGCCGAGAAGAGCGTCCTCCTCATCTACAACCGGGAGACGGGCGAACTCATCGGTCAGAACCCCGCCGTGGGCCTCAACGAGGACCAGGTGGCCTCCCTGAAGCTTCGCGCGACCGAGGGCACCGCGGGCGAGGTCTTCCGCACGAACGAGGCCCAGACGATCAAGGACGTCGACGAGGATCCGAGCGTCGTCGACGAGTTCCCGAGCCTCATTGGCTGGCGCAACGCCCTCGTGATCCCCCTCGTTGTGGAGAAGAAGGACCAGGACCAGGTCACGATCGACCGCACGACGATCGGCGTCATGGCGGTCTTCAACAAGCGGCGCGGACGGGACTTCGGCAAAGAGGACCTGCGCATCAGCCGGGTGCTCGCACGGAACGCGGCCGCGATCATCGCGGAGGCGCGCATCTTCTCGGAGGTCTTCGAGCAGAAGCGCATCCTGGAGACGAGCCTCGAGAGCCTGCAGTCGGGGATTATGATGATCTCCGGCGAGGGCACCGTCCGGCTAATGAACCGCGCGGCGCGGCAGCTCTTCGACACGCAGCCCACGGTGGAGCCGTTGGGCAAAGGCTACGTCGAGGTGGTGCGCCACCCGGACGCGATCGACATTCTCAGCCGGAGCCTCTCGGAGCAGCGCGACGTCGAGGGCGAACTCGTTTTGGAGGAAGGCCGCCGGCATTTCCAGGCCCAGACCGCCGTGGTGCGCGAGGGCGGGACGATGACCGGCGTGGTCGCGATCTTCACGGACATCACGGAGATCCGCAACCTGGAGATGCTGAAGTCGTCGTTCGTCGCGACGATCAGCCATGAGTTGGGCACTCCGCTTGCGTCGATCCTCGGATTCACACGGACGATGCTCGACGACAAGGACGACTTCTTCACCCCTGAGGTCCGCAATGAGTTCCTCCAGATCATCGAGAAGGAGTGCACGAAGCTGAACCGGCTCGTGGCGGACCTCCGCAACATGGCGCGGATCGACGAAGGCCACCGCTTGCAGATTCACGCCAAGCGCGTGCAGATCGGGGTGCTCGTGCGGCGGGTGGTCGAAGCGCAGAGGTCGTACGCGACGCATCACGAGTTCGCGATCGACATGACGCCGGAGTTTGAAGAGACGCCGCTCGTGGCCGATGAGGACAAGATCGACCAGATCCTGACGAATCTCGTGAACAACGCGATCAAGTACTCGCCTTCGGGCGGGGAGATTCGGGTCACCGGCGAGCGCACGCAGGAGGGCGTCCGGATCTCGGTGCGCGATCAGGGCATCGGGATCCCCGAGGGCGAGCAGGAGCGCATTTTCGAGCGCTTCCACAAGGTGGACGGGCACGATGCCTCGCGCTCGGAAGGCGCCGGCATCGGCCTCTACATCGTGCGGCATCTCGTCGAGGCCCATGGCGGGAGGATCGGCGTGGACAGCCGATTCGGAGAGGGCTCGACGTTCGTCGTCGAACTGCCGCTCTCCCCGCCCCAGCAAGAGAGCCCCACGGGCGCGAGTTGAGTCCGCCGCGGTCCTCGCCTGCGCGTCCGCCGCGGGCGCGCCGCTTCTCTGTCTGTCTGACGCGGGCGGTCCGGATTCCGTCCGCTTGGCGCGATCATCGTTGACGGAGGCGTCACGGTTCATGCGCGTAGCCATAGGGTTCGACCACGCCGGGGTGTCGCTCCGGGACACGGTGCTTGCCTGCCTCGAGGACGTCGGCGCCGAGGTGCTTGATTTCGGCGTCGATTCCGCGGAGCGCGTGGACTACACCGACCACGCGTTCGGCGTGGCGGAGGCGGTCTCGGAGGGGCGCGCCGACCGTGGGGTGCTCTGCTGCGGCACGGGGATCGGCATGTCGCTCGCGGCGAACCGTGTTCGGGGGGTGCGCGCCGCGGTGGTGAGCGACGTGTACTCCGCGCGGATGTCGCGGGAGCACAATGACGCGAACGTCCTGTGCCTCGGAGGACGGGTGGTCGGGCCGGGGCTTGCGGAGGAGATTCTCGCGTTGTGGCTGCGGACGGAGTTCAGCAACGGCGAGAGCCACGCGCGGCGCCTGGGCGCCATCGCCGCGAAGGAGAGGTAGACCCATGGATCCCCGCATGGACGCGCTGCGAGCCGTGGACCCGGACATCGCCGGGGCGCTCGACAAAGAACTGGGCCGCCAACTCGCAAACCTCGAGCTGATCGCGTCGGAGAACTACGTCAGCGACGCGGTGCTTGCGGCCCAGGGGAGCGTGCTCACCAACAAGTACGCCGAAGGCTACCCGGGGAAGCGCTACTACGGCGGGTGCGAATTCGTGGACGTCGCGGAGACGCTCGCGATCGAGCGCGCCAAGAAGCTGTTTGGGGCCGCCCACGCCAACGTGCAACCCCATTCGGGCAGTCAGGCCAACATGGCCGTCTACTTCTCCATGCTCGAGCCGGGCGACACCATTCTCGGCATGAACCTCGCGCACGGCGGGCACTTGACGCACGGCTCGCCGGTGAACTTCTCGGGCAAGCTCTACACCATCGTCCCCTACGGCGTCGATCCCGAGACCGAGCGAATCGACTACGACGCGATGGCCGACCTCGCGCGGGAGCACAAGCCGAAGCTCATCGTGGGCGGCGCGAGCGCCTACCCGCGCCTCATCGACTTCGCGGCCATGCGGCGGATCGCGGACGACTGCGGCGCGCTCCTGATGATCGACATGGCCCACATCGCGGGGCTGGTGGCGGCCGGGGTGCATCCCTCGCCGGTTCCGCACGCGCAGTTCGTCACCACGACGACGCACAAGACCCTTCGGGGCCCGCGCGGCGGGATGGTCTTGTGCGATGAGGAGCACGCGGCGGCGCTCGACAAGATCGTCCTCCCGGGCATCCAGGGCGGCCCGCTCATGCACATCATCGCCGCGAAGGCCGTCTGCCTCGCGGAGGCGGCGACGCCCGGCTTCCGCGCGTACGCCGAGGCGGTGGTCGCGAACACGCGGGTCGCCGCGGAGACGCTCCTCGAGAAGGGCCATCGCCTCGTTTCGGGCGGCACCGACAACCATCTCATGCTCGTGGATGTGCGCCCATGCGGCCTTACGGGCAAGCAGGCCGAGGAGGCCTTGGGAGCGGCGGGCATCACCGTCAACAAGAACATGATCCCCTTCGACCCGGAGAAGCCCTGGATCGCGAGCGGGGTGCGGATCGGCTTCGCGGCGGTGACCACGCGCGGGATCGGCCAAACGGAGGCGCGTCGCATCGCGGAACTCATCGATGCGGCCCTGCGCGGCGCTGGCGATCCCGACGAACTCGCGCGGATCCGCGGGCAGGTGCACGAGATGACGGGTGCGCTTCCTCTGGTGCGGGCTCAGGAGCCGAACGCCTAGGATGGTCAGCGAACCGCTACTCAGGAGCGCCGGCGCTCTGCTCGCCGCGTGCGCGGCGGCCCTTGTCGCGACGCCGCTCGCGCGGCGGGCGGCTCTGGCGAAGGGCGTCCTCTCCTACCCCACCCAGCGCGGGGTGCACAGTGAGCCGATCCCCTATCTGGGCGGCCTGGGAATCCTCGTGGGGCTGCTGGCTGGGACGGCGTTCCTCCCCGCCTTCGCTCCGCACGTCCTCGGTCTCGCCGCCGGCGCCCTGGTGATCGCGCTGGTGGGCGCGTACGATGACGCGAAGGGGATGCGGTGGGTCGTCAAGCTGGGCCTGCAGCTCGCCATCGCGCTCGGGGTGTGGTTCTGCGGGGTGCGCATCGAGGAATGGAGCCCGCCGTTCACGGAGGAGTACGTCGACCTCGGGTGGACTTCCGCGGCGCTCACGGCCCTCTGGCTGGTGGCGGTGATGAACGCCATCAACTTCATCGACGGCCTCGACGGGCTCGCGGGCGGGGTCAGCGCGATCGCGGGCATGGCGCTCGTGGGAATCGCCGCCTGGTGGATCGCGGTGAAGGGCGCGTCGGCGGAGCGGGTGGAGGTTCTCGTTCTGGCGGCGGCTCTGGTTGGCTCCTGCCTCGGGTTCCTGCGCTACAACTTCCATCCCGCGCGCATCTTCATGGGCGACAGCGGGGCGCTCTCGTTAGGGCTTTGGCTCGCGTCCCTCAGCGTGCTCGGGGCGTTCAAGTCCACCCTGCTCTACCTGTGCCCGATCGTGCTGCTGGGGCTTCCTCTCTCGGACACCGCCTGGGCGGCTCTGCGGCGGCTGTGGCGGCGTCAGTCGCCAGCTACGGCGGATCGGGAGCACATCCACCACCGTGTGCTCGGAAAGGTCGAGCACCAGCGCACCGCGGTGCTGATCCTCTACGCCGTCAGTCTGGGGCTTGCGGCGATCGCCACGTGGCTGGGTAGGCCGTAGCGGGCCCTTTCGCCGGCAGGGACGCCGGCGCCACCGTATGCAAGGGCACGTCGGCGCCACGGTGTCTATGCCGGTCCGCAGCCCCAACGGCCATCCGGCCGAGACCCATCACAGATCGTCGATGATGGCTTTGAAGCGGTCCTCTTGCTCCCTGGAGCCCTTGATGAGACGCAGCTTGGGGCCGGGGCGCTTGCCGCTCTTCGGGGGGCTCGCCCCGCGCGCGCGGCTCTCGATGAAGCGCCACCAGAGGTAAGCCGCCGCGCAGCCGCCGAGATGGGCCTCGTGCGCCACGCCGCCCGGCTGCGTAAGCAGCAGGGCCGCGCCTACCAGCACGCTGATGAGCATCAGCCACTTGATCTTGATGGGGATGATGAACCACAGGAGGATCGTCTCATCGGGCCACCAGATCCACCACATGGTCATCACGGCGAAAAGCGCTCCGGAGGCGCCCAGGAAGTAGGGAAGCGCTCCGCCGCTGTAGACGCCTGACGCGAAGGACAGCGCGTAACAGCAGAGGCCGGCGAATGCACCCGTACCAAGGAAGAAGGCGACGAAGCGGGGCGTCCCCATGCGGGTCTCGACGCGGGGCCCCATGAACGCCAGGATCAGCATGTTGAAGAAGACGTGGCCCAAATCGAGGTGTACGAAGATGTAGGTGACGAGTTGCCAGACGCGGCCGCGCGCGAACACGAGGTCGGGCGCGAGGCAGAGGTAGCTGAGCAGGTCCGAGCCCTCGACGCCGGCTTGGGAAGCGATCCAGCCTCGCCGCAAGGCGACCGCCAGGAAGAGAAACAGGGCCGAACACAGAATGATAATGGTGAGCACCGCTGGAGTGAGAGCCTGGGGACGCCTTTCGTAGCGGACTTGGACGGCCATCGGATCGGTGCTCCTCGGGGAGTGACTCTTCGCGGATTCTAGGGGCGCGCCCCGGCACGGTCAAGCGCGGGGCGCCGGGGCGCGAAGGAGCGACCTACTGTGCTGAGCGGTCGCGACAAGCGACGCGGGTTGGGCCGGATCGACCGGGCGCTTGCGAGCGTCCTGGCCGGTGCGCTCGGTCTGTACGCCGCAGACTGGCTCCTGAAGTCGGCGGGCTTGACGAGCCCGGAGCAGTGGCTTGGGGGCGCGACCGTCGTTCTGGTGGTCGGGTGGGTCGCCGCCGGCGTGAAGCTTCCCGAGGCGCGACTCGCCGCCTTCGCGTCCGCACTGCTCTACGCGCTCGCCGACCTCTCCGTCGCGATCGCGCGCTCGGAACCCCAGGCCAGACCCGAACTCGTGAGCGTCATCATCATCGCCACCGCCTCGGCCCACGCCGGTCGGCTCGGAGCGATCCACTTCCGGCGCGGTCGGACGGCGGGAATGGTGATGGACGTGCTCCTTTTCGGTCGGGGGGCGTCCGGGAACTCGACCCTCACGGACCTAGGGGAGATCGGCGTCACCCAAGGCTTGCTGGACCAATCGGGGCTGCTCGGCGCGCTGCGGAGGGCCCAGATCCTGCGGGAGCGCAACGCGTGGGCCACGGCGGTCGCCATCTGTCTCGGCGTGACGGTTCTCGGGCGCATCAAGGGGCTCGAACTCGCGGGAGGCGCCGGGCTGGGCATGCTCGCGTTCGTGGCGGTGGCGGGGCTCCTGCGGTTCATCGGCGTGGGAACCGGCCGGACGGCGTGCGAGATGCTGATCGCGGGGCACTTCGAGCCGGCGGTCACGGAGTTTCTCCGGACCCTCAGTCGCGTGCCGGCGGACACCGTCGCGCGCATCGGCCTCGGGATCGGGCACGTGCGCCTCGGCAGGCATGACAGCGCCGTCGCGGAACTGCTCACCGCCAGGCAGTACGGCTTCCGCGAGATCCCCCTGGGCGTCTGGATCGGAGTCGAGCGCCAGCTTGGGATCGCCCTGCGGGAGTCCGGGTCGGCGGAGCAGGCGAAGCAGGCCTTCGAGCGCGTCCTCTGGCTCTTCCCCGACCACGCGCCGACCGTGTACGACCTCGCGATGACCCTCGCGGCTCTCGGAGAGCGGAAGGCGTCCGAGCAGGCGCTGGAGCGCGCGGCTCGGAGCGGCTGCGTCGAGGCCCAAGAAGCGCTGAGGCGGGTCAAGGAGCAGGCCGAGGCGGTCTCGGGGGAGTAGGGACGGCGCGGCGGGCCCGGCGCCGGGGACGCCGCCGGCTACGCGTGGATGGGGGTCACAGCCGGGGGCCGCTATGCTACATCGGCGCGGCCGGGGCCGGCGCCGCGTGGTAGGGGATGCACATCCACCGTTCGTGGCCGTCCGCATCCCACCGGAGGGCCCACAGCGCGTCGAACTGCTCGTCGGTCGCGTCCCAGACCTCGGGCAACTCGGGAGTCGGCTCGAGGAAGCGCCAGTACGCGACCTCGGGATCGGTCCGGTCATAGCCGATCACGACGCGCATGTGCTTGACCGAGCGGTCCTCGGCGACCCACTGGTAGACGGCCGCGGGCAGCCCCGCGGCGAGGCACACGCGCAGCAACGCCGGCGAGCCCTCGCACGCCAGGGCGCTTACCGAGTAGCGAGGCAGGCAGTCGAGCAGGAAGCTGACGTGCACGCCCTCGGTAAGGCACTGCGTTCCGGCAAGGCGGATGAGTTCGTCCTCACTCACCCGGCGCCCCCAGAATCCGAGCAGCATGCGGGCGGAGGCGATGGCGCAGAGGTCGTCGGTGGACTGGCGATGGAGCGGAACGGCGTCGAGCAGGACCGCGTCCGGCGCAACGGCGTCACAGGCCTCGACCGCCCGCAGCACGGCGTCGCTTTCCTCCTCCGTCGGATCCGGATCGGCGAGCACGGACGCGACGGAGTAGACGCACCAACGGCAGGCGTCGCGTGCCTGGGCCTGGCCGGCGTCTGTGGTCGGTCCCATAGCCCGAGCGCGCGAGGCGAGTTCCTCCGCGTGGCGAGCGAGCGCGAGGGGAGGCGCGCCGGCCGGGTCCTCGGCGAACTGGCCAAGCGTTCCGGACAGCAACGCGGGCAGCACAAGAAGAAGATGCGCCATGCGCACATCCTATCATGTCCGTAAGTGGGCGAGGACGGACTTGGCGCGACCGCAAGGAGGCCCCCATGGCTGCCTGCCGCTTCCGCTTCGCGATCATGGCGCTGCTCATCGCGGCGGCGCTGCCGCTCGGATGCGGCGGGGGCGCGGGGACGCCCGACGACGGCGACGGGACCGGTTTGGATGGGGCCGGCGACGCGAACGGGTACGTCTACGTGCCGATCGGGGCGCGCGACGGCGCGCGAGCCGGCGAGGTGATCATCTCCTCCGTGCCGCTCGACGACCCGGACCTCGAGCCGCTTCGAGGGGCGAACGTCCGCGCGGACACGGGCCAGGTCGCGATCACGACCACGAGCGGAGCCTATGGGCTGAAAGGGCTGCCCTCGGGTCAACGCACGCTGTACTTCAGCGGCGGCGGGGTGACCGGGGCCGCCCAGGTGATCACCGTCCAGGACAGCCAGACCACCTACGGCACGGTTCTCGATCCCCAGCCGACCGGTGAGCCGGGCTGCGTGATGGGCTATCTCAACGCCGAGATCGCGCCGGGCGAGGAAGAGGACGGTCGGCTGTGGTTCACCCCCCTGCCGGTCTATGAACCGGCGCTCCGGCCCGCCGTGGGCGTGGAGGTGCGCGTGGGCTCCGTCACCGACGTGACGGACGAGGACGGGTTCTTCAACGTGTGGCCTGTGGAGCCCGGCAGCCGCACGGTGTGCGCGGAAGGGCGTTCGGGCGGCGTGCCGGTGGTCGTGCTCGACGGGTCCACGGTGTTCGTCGAGGAGGAGATGTCGATCGCGGGCACGGGCGGCATCAGCGGGCGGGTCATCGCGTTCGACGTCGCGGCGGACCGGAAGCTCGCAATCGTCTCGGGGGCCGCCGCCGCGTCGCGCCAGACCGGCGCTCCGGTCTCCGGCGCGACCGTTTGGGTCGACAGCGGGCATTGGGTGGAGACGGGTCCCGACGGCTCTTTCCTGGTAAGCGGCGTCCCGGAGGGCTTCCATGTGATGGGAGCGTGGACCGATGACGCCGACGACGCGCTCTCACAGGTGTGGGTGGATGCGGGCGCGACCCGGCGCGCGGGGTACGTGCCCGCGAGCGAGGTCGGCGCGGTCGTGGTCGAGCCGGGTCTTGCCGAGGCCGTCTTCGAGGTGGGCGACTGGGGCGCGCTGTACGCGGTCGCCCAGGATCGAAACGGGTCCGAGCTGTGGGACGTGTACGCGTTCGAGTGGTCTTCGTCGAACCCTGCGGTGGTCGAGGTGAACGCCCTGGGCCTTGCTCGGGCCGTCGGTCCCGGCCAGGCCGAGGTGCGGGCGACGCTCGGCGGCGTCACGTCCGATCCATTGACGGTGACGGTCACGCAGGTGGGGCAGTCGAACCGTCGCCCCGGCCTGCTCGCGTACTTCAACGGCGTCGACCTCGTGCTCGCGACCGCGGACAACCGCGACGCGACGACGGTCTTCAGCGGCTGGGACTATGGCCTCTACTGGTTCGGCGCGCCGGCCCTCGCGCCCGGCGGGCGCTGGATCGCGTTCAGCGCGAGCGACGGGCAAGCGTACGCCGATCTCTTCCTGCTCGACGCCGCGACCGGCGACCTGTCGCAACTCACCGACACGCCCGGGGTCTTCGAGAGCGACCCGGCGTGGCTGCGCGTCGGGGCCGCGTGGTACGTTGTCTACGCCGCCGAGACCAACTATGGCTCGGAGCTGGAGGCGCTGGCCTGGGATGACATCGTTTACGGAGGCTATGCCGCTCCCTACTACCTGACCGACACACCGGACGTTCATGAGCTCGACCCTTTCCCTTCGCCCGACGGGAGCGCCCTTATGTACACGGAGACGCGCACGGCGGCGGCGGTCGCGACGCGACGAACGGTCGAGGGGCGCCAGGCGCAGCAGGGACGGATCGCGGTGCTCGACCTGAACGCGTGGACGACGCGGACGATGACGGACGCGGGCTCGTACGGGTACGGCGAATGGACGGCCGATGGGGACTGGCTGATCTTCACGGACCTCAACGCCGGAGAGATCGCGGCGCTTCCCGCCGACCAGCCGGGCGCGCCGACCACCGTGGCCGCGCCGGAGGGGTCCGGCCCGGGTTTGGTCTACCCGACGGCGGCTCGGGACAGCGCGTGTATCGGGTACCGGGTCTCCGGGCCCGCGGAGGAGAGCGGAGCGGCGGTCTGGTCGATCGGGATGCGGAACCTCGAAACAAACGACTCCGGAGCGATCAGCGGACCGTCTGGTATGGTGTACTATCCGTCGTGGGCGGCGGCGACCGGAGGGCCGTAGCGGTCCGCTCCGAGCCGCGAGTCCGCGCCGACCGGAAAGGGGACCGCGCCGTGCCGATTCTCTCGCGTGGCATGTTGGGTCTGTCGCTCTGCTTTCTCGCGCTTGCCGGAGGGTTCTGTCCCAAGAGCGCCACGGACGCGGGCGACATTACGGAGTCGGGTCTGCTCATCTACATCTCACGGACAAGCGCGAGCAGCGCGCTGTACGTCGGCAACATCGAGGGGAGCATCCTGACCCAGGTCGGGTTGGGGATGAGTCCGGCCATCGCTCCGACGGACGGCGCCACCCTCTCTCCCGAACGCGGACGCGTCGCGTTCGCGATGGCCGACGAGGTGGACGGCCTCAACGACATCTTCGTCATGAACCGCGACGGCACGGCCCTGATCAACCTGACCCAGTCCGCGGACGTCGACGAATGCGACCCGGATTGGTGCCGATCCGGAGACTACATCGCCTACGCCGCGGGGGGCGACGTCTGGACTCTCAGCCCCGAGGGAGGCTCCCCGGTGAACCGGACCCACACCGAGAGCCGTGAGGAGGCCGATCCCTCGGCGTCTCCCGACGGGCTCGAGATCGCGTTCACCGTGGACCCAAACGCGGACAACTCCGACGTCGAGGTCGTCACGCTGGCGACAGGGGAGACGCGGTCGCTGGCCGGGGAGAGCGACGTTGACGAGTACGACCCGAGTTGGTCGCCAACGGGGACGCGCGTCGCGTACGCCGGTCGCCCGCTTGAGGTCGGGGTGAGCGAGGAGGTCGACCTCTACCTGCGCAACAGCGACGGGACCTCGCGGCGCAACATCACAAACGCCGGCGGCGATCTCCTCTGTCGCTGCCCCGCTTGGTCGCCCAAAGAGGACCGCCTCGCTTTCCGCGGCACCCAGTCCGGGGCGACCCACTCCGACGTCTACACCGTGCAACCCAACGGCAGCGGGCTCCTCCGGTTCCAGAGCACCTCGACCACGTCGGAAACGCACGTGGACTGGCGGTAGCGCGAACGAAACCGCGTCCCGGTGACCCGGTGAGTCTGCAGGTGTCCGGTCCGTGACGCCGGAATAGGCTGAACTCCGATCGTCGGCGCGACGTCGGCCGTAAGCCGCCGCGCCCTCGTACACTACCTGTGGAGGCTACAACCATGTCTGAGCCCATGCGACGGTACGACCTGCCCGCGAAAGAGATCCCGAACGCCTGGTACAACATCGCGGCCGACCTGCCGGTCCCTCTGCCGCCGCCTCTGAATCCGGCCACCGGCGAGCCCGCGGGGCCCGAGGTGCTGGCGCCGATTTTCCCGATGGCCCTCCTGCAGCAGGAGATGTCGACGGAGCGCTGGATCGACATCCCGGGCGCGGTTCTGGACGTCTACCAGTCGTATCGTCCGTCCCCGCTCTTCCGCGCGAGCAAGCTCGAGCGGGCGCTCGACACCCCCGCGCACATCTACTACAAGTACGAAGGGGTCTCCCCGGCGGGCAGCCACAAGACCAACACGGCCGTCGCCCAGGCCTACTACAACAAGCAAGAAGGCGTGAAGCGCATCGCGACCGAGACCGGCGCGGGCCAGTGGGGGAGTTCGCTCTCGCACGCCTGCTGCATCATGGGCCTGGAATGCATGGTCTACATGGTCAAGTGCAGCTTCTATCAGAAGCCGTACCGCCGCTCGCTCATGGAGATGTGGGGCCAGAAGTGCATCCCAAGCCCGAGCGACACTACGGAGATAGGCCGCAGGATCCTGGCCGAGGACCCGGACTCGCCCGGCTCGCTCGGCATCGCCATCTCGGAGGCGCTCGAGGACACGGTCTCGCGTGAGGACACGAAGTACTCTCTCGGGAGCGTCCTGAACCATGTGTTGCTGCATCAGACCGTGATCGGCCTCGAGGCGCAGAAGCAGATGGCGATGGCCGGCGAGTATCCCGACGTCGTCCTCGGATGCCACGGCGGAGGCAGCAATTTCGCGGGAATCGCGCTGCCGTTCGTGCGCGACCGGATCGTGGACAACAAGCCGGTGCGCGTGGTCGCCGTCGAGCCGTCCGCGTGCCCGACGCTCACGAAGGGCCCCATCGCGTACGACTACGGCGACACCGGCAAGATGACCCCGCTCCTGATGATGTACACCCTGGGCAGCGGCTTCGTCCCGGCCGGCATCCACGCGGGCGGTCTCCGCTACCACGGCGCGGCTCCGATCACCTCGCACTGCCTGAAGCACGGCCACATTGAGGCGACGGCCGTGCAGCAGCTCGAGACGTTCGCCGCCGCGGCGACCTTCGCGCGCACCGAAGGCATCGTCCCGGCGCCCGAGTCCGCCCACGCGATCTGCGGGGCGGTGCGCGAGGCGATGGCCGCCAAGGAAGCCGGCGAGGAGCGCGTCATCCTCTTCAATCTCAGCGGACACGGCCACTTCGACATGGCCGCCTATGACGCGTACTTCGCGGGCCAACTCCAGGACTACGAGCACCCGGCCGAGGAGATGAAGCGATCCCTCGCCGATCTTCCCAAGATCGGGTAGCCGCGGCTTCAGAACGCAGAGTCGTCGAACCGGGCGGGGGCGCGGCGCACGTCGCCCCCGCCTGTTCGCATAGCCGGACCCCAAGCCTCGACGCGGCGAAGCCTTGCGGTCGTGGCCGCGCGGGGAGGGGCTCGGATGGGAAAGAGGTGCATCGCGGATGAACAGCTTCGAGACCGACCTTCTCTTGATCCCCGGCCCCACGCCGGTGCCGCCCCCAGTGGCTCGCGCCCTATCCGAGCCCATGATCTCGCACCGAGGCGGCGAGTTCAAAGAGATGTTCGGACGGACTCTCGGGGCTTTACAGTCCGCGTTCAAGACACGGAACGACATCGTTCTCCTCACCGCCTCCGGCACGGGCGGCATGGAGGCCGCGCTCGCGAACACGCTCTCACCCGGTGACCGGGTGCTTTGTCTGGAGAACGGCAAGTTCGGCGAGCGCTTCGCCGAGATCGGGGAGCGCTACGGCCTCGAGGTCGTGAAGCACGCCGTCGAGTGGGGCCGAGGGCTCCACCCTGAGGGGCTCGCCAAGGTCTTCGCCGAGGCCGACAAGCCATTCAAAGCGATGACGCTGATTCACAACGAGACCTCCGCGGGCGTCACGAACCCGACGAAGGACCTCGTCCGCGTCGCGCGCGAGCACGGGGCCCTCACGATCGTGGACTGCATCTCGGGGCTCCTCTGCACGGAGTTCGCCATGGACGAGTGGGGCGTCGACATCGCGGTGTCGGGCTCCCAGAAGGCTCTCGCCATCCCTCCGGGCCTCGCGTTCGTGGCGATGTCCGAGCGCGCGTGGGCGATGACCGAGACGTCCGCCCTACCCCGCTACTACTTCGACCTGCCGGCCATGCGCAAGGACGGCGGCAAGGGGCAGACAAGCTACACGCCGGCGGTCACGCTGATCCGCGGGCTCGACGTGTCGCTCGCGATCCAGCTTGCCGACGGTCCCGATCCGGTGATCGCGCGGCACAAGCTGTACGCCGACGCGGTGCGGGCCGGGGTGCGCGCGATGGGGCTCCCGCTCTTTGCCGAGGAGGGCTTCGAGAGCAACGGCGTCACGGCCATCGCCGCGCCGGAGGGGCTCGACCCCGAGAAGGTGCGCGGCGAACTCAAGCGGCGCTTCGACATCGTGCTCTCCGGCGGCCAGTCGCGGCTCAAGGGCAAGATCTTCCGCATCTCGCACATGGGCGCCGTGCCCCCGTACCAACTGCTCGGGGCCCTCGCCGCTCTGGAGGTCGTGCTCCGGGACCAGGGATGGGATCGCTTCAGCTCGGGCGCCGGAGTGGCGGCGGCGGGCGAGGTGTTCGGAGCCGGGATGCCGTAGGGGCGAGCGGAGGAGAGAGGCATGGCCAGCAATCGCATTCTCATCTGTGACAAGATCGCGAAGGACGGGCTCGAACTGCTCGCCACAGTCGGCGAGGTCGTCGATCGAGCGGGCATCAGCGCGGAGGACCTGCGCGAGGAAGCGGCCAAGGCGGACGCGATCGTGGTTCGCTCCCAGACGAAGATTCGCGCCGACGTCATCGCTCTCGCGAGCAACCTGAAGGTCATCGGCCGGGCGGGAGTCGGGGTCGACAACATCGACGTCGACGCCGCCACGGAGCGCGGGATCGTCGTCGTGAACAGCCCCGAGGGGAACACCCGCGCCGCGGCCGAGCACGCCGTGGCGCTGCTCCTCGCGCTCACGCGCGGCGTGACCACGGGCGATGCGCGCATCCGCGCGCGTGAGTGGTC
>CAZCER010000042.1:0-7036 GCA_964497385.1 uncultured Armatimonadia bacterium
CCACGGCAGCCATCGCCGAGATGCTTCTCCAGAGCTACGGCGGGCTGATCCGCATCCTGCCCGCGCTGCCGGCCTGCTGGCCCGACGGCGCGTTCGAGGGCTTCCGCGCGCGCGGGGGCTTCGAGGTGGACGCCGAGTGGGACGACGGGGCGCTGACGGCCGTGCGCATCCGGAGCGTCCTGGGACTCCCCTGTCGCGTTCGGATGCCGGGTGGGGCCGAACTCACGCCGGAGATCCCCGCCGGCGAGCAGTGGGAGTGGCGGCGGGAGGCCGTCGCCGGTACGCCTCCGGAGTGAGAGAGGGTCCGGCCGAAGGGCGCGCGAAGATGCTCTCATGACCCCGAACAGCCTCTATCTCGGTGACAACCTGCCGGTTCTCCGGGGCTTCCCCGACGAGTCGGTGGATCTGATCTACCTTGACCCGCCGTTCAACTCCAAGCGGGACTACAACTACGTGTTTCGCTCGGAGGCCGGGGCCGACGACACCGCGCACGTCAAGGCGTTCTCGGACACCTGGAGCTTCGAAGGCGCCGCCCAGGCCCACCACGAACTGCTCGCACTGGCGGAGCCGGTCTCCATGCTGATGGGCGGCCTCCGCGAGACGTTCGGCGAGACGAGCCTGCTCGGGTACCTCTCGGTAATGGCCCTGCGCCTTCGCGAACTGCGTCGTGTCCTGAAGCCAACGGGGTCGCTCTATCTGCACTGCGACGAGACAGCGAGCCACTATCTCAAACTGGTGCTCGATGCCGTTTTCGGGCAAGGAAGCGTGCTAAATGAGCTGGTCTGGAAGCGCACCTTCGCGCACGCCGCCCCCAACCGCTGGGGGAGGGTCCATGACCTCATCCTATTCTGCCGCCGAGGACGACGGCACAACTGGAACAACCCCACGCAGACGCACGACGCAGGCTACGTTGAGGCCAAGTACCGGCACCGGGACGAGCGGGGGCGGTACCGGCTCGTTGTACTGACCGCGCCCGGCGTGACGGCGGAAGGGGCCTCGGGGCAAGCCTGGCGGGGCTATGACCCCTCGGCCGCGGGGCGCCATTGGGCCGTGCCCCAGGACCTCCTCTCCGAGGTGGGTGGCCCTGACGCGGCGGCTAGGCTGTCGCTCCACGAACAACTCGACCTACTGGAGTCGGAGGGGCTGATTCGATGGCCCACGCGACCCCGAAGTGGCGCAGGGGTCCCCGAGTGCAAGCGGTACCTGCGAGAAGGCGCGCCGGTGCAGGATGTCATCACCGACATCCCTCCCATCAACTCGCAGGCCGCCGAGCGACTCGGGTACCCCACCCAGAAGCCGCTTGCGCTTCTGGAACGCATCATCGCGGCGTCCTCCAACCCGGGCGACCTTGTGCTCGACCCGTTCTGTGGCTGTGGCACAGCGGTTGCGGCTGCGGAGAAGCTGGGGCGCCAGTGGGTCGGGATCGACATCACGCCTCTCGCGATCACGCTCATTCGCAAGCGCATGATGGAGCACTTTCCGGACGCGTATCCGGATCCCAAGAGCATCCCGGTGCATGGCCTTCCCGAAGACGTCGCCGGCGCGCGGATGCTGGCGATCCAAGATCGCTACGCCTTCGAGCAGTGGGCGCTGCAACTCCTCGGAGCGGCTCCGGCCGGTGGGGGTGAGCGGAAGAAGAGGGGCGCGGACCGGGGCATCGATGGCATCGTAACGTGGCTCGACGGGCGCGACAAGCTCCAGCGTTGCCTCATCTCCGTGAAGTCGGGCCATGTAACGGTCAGCCAGGTGCGCGACCTTGTCGGCACGGTCCAACGAGAGGGCGCGGCCATGGGCGTCCTCATCACGCTCGAATCCCCGACGGGCCCCATGCTCCGCGAGGCCGCCGGCGCTGGACGCTACAGCCCCGAGGGTCTCGTCCTCCTCAAGGACTTCCCGCGCATCCAGGTCCTCACGGTCGACCAACTGCTTGAGGGGCCCGGCCCGGACCTTCCGCGGTGGCGCTCGTCGCCTCACAAGGAAGCGCGCGTGATCGACAGAGACGAGCAGCCCGACCTGGGCATGTGAGTCAGCGGGCGCCCGCCTTGCCCTTGGCGGGGGCTTCCCGTAGAATACGCCTCGCGATCGCGCTAGATGGGGAGCTAGCGGTGCCCTGTAACCCGCAATCCGCTATAGCGGGGTTGAATTCCCGTCCGAGGTGTGCGTTCTTTGGGGTCTGACCGACGCGAGCGGTGATGACGGTTTGGACCCGCGCAACGACGCTCTGCTGAACCCCGTCAGGTCCGGAAGGAAGCAGCGGTAGGCAACTGGCGTCGTGTGCCGCGGACCACCGGACCCGAGCAAGCTACGGCGGTGCCGCCTGGAGGCGTGCATCGGAGACGGGTGCGCGATCGCACTTCCTCACCCTCCCCGCTCCGGATGCAGGATTCGCGGGCTCCGGTACCCAACCCCCCAAACCGTGCCGTCATGGGCCGCCGCCACTCGAGAAACGCTGTGCGCCGGTTTGGCGGCGCAACCGGTTTCTGATCTTCTAAGGAGCGTCCAGAGTGAGCTGGAAGCAGATCCCCTATCCACCCGATTACCGATTCGAGACCCGCGCCGGCGCCGATGTCGAGCTGCTGCGACTGGGAAGCCTGACTCTCGCCATCGACCGCGCCACCGGTCGGGGGGTCGCGCTGGATGACGAAGCCACGGCGACCCGCTTCCTCGTCGCGCACGGCGCCGGCGTCACGTTCCGGCTTCTCAGCCGCGAGGGCGTCTGGATCGACGGGGCGCAGTGCGCGGCGCAGTCGGTCACACGGGCG
The DNA here is from genome assembly GCA_964497385.1 of uncultured Armatimonadia bacterium. Taxonomy (GTDB): domain Bacteria; phylum Armatimonadota; class Zipacnadia; order UBA1398; family UBA1398; genus CAZCER01. The sequence continues at coordinate 2,763 of CAZCER010000042.1, forward strand.
TCGGACGCGGCGGTCGAGGTAGTGTACGACCGCCCGCGCCAGTGCGGGGTGGAGTTTCCGGTGACGCTCACGCTCCGCTACGAGATGGTCGAGCCGCACGGAAGGCCCGAACTCCACTGCTCGTACCGGATCGAGCACCACGGCGGCGATCTCATCGTCGAGCGTGTGCAGTTCCCCGTTCTGTCGGGCCTAGACGAGTTCGCCGGGGAGGCCACCGAACTGGTGCTTCCGTTCATCGGGGGGGAGCGCCGCCCCGCGCCCACGTCAGGCGGATGGTCGGACTTCGAGTACGTGTACCCCAATGAGGCCATGTCCTGGATGCTCGTCCACGACGGGACGCGCGGACTGTATCTTGCGAGCGAGGACCCGGAGTTCCGCTGGACGGTGCTGCGCGGACGAGTCGTGCGAAAACGCGGCCCCGAGCACCTGGAACTGCTGCTCGAGACGTGCCCCTATCTCCGCTCAGGCGAAGCGGCAACCTCGCAGACGTTCGTTCTTTCCGCCTATGCCGGGACGTGGCACACCGCGGCGGACCGGTACCGCGCGTGGCTCGAGACCTGGTGGAAGCCCCCGACGATGCCGGACGCGGTCAAAGAACTCCGCGCCTTGGTGGAACTCTTCTTCGAGATGCCCCACTCCGATGGGTCGGTGGAGCGCTTCGAGGCGGACCAGCTCTTCACGTACATGACGCGCTGCCACGCCGAGATGGGGCTCGACATCGCCCACGTGTGCGGCTACCACGAGGGCGGATTCGACGCCCGGTACCCTCTCTACCAGCCGCTGGAGCGCATCGGCGGCGAGGACGGGCTGCGCGCCTTCCTCGCCCGCTGCAACGCCGTGGAGGGCTGGACCACGGACATCTACATCAACTGCCGCATCACCGATGTGAACACCGACTGGTGGGGCGAGAAGGGCCGCGCGTGGGCCTGCCGAGGCAAGGACGGAGTCTGCACCACCGAGTTCTACAACGGTCAGTACTTCACGGTCGCGTGCCCCGGCGTGGCGGAGCGCAGGCGGTTCTGGTCCGACGCGGTGGACCGCCTGACCCGCGACTACGGCTCGGAGGGCCTGCAGGTCGATCAACCCCACACCACGGCGCGCGAGTGCTGGGCGTTCGAAGAGCATGGCCACCGCACGCCTTTCGACCACTGGGGGCAGGGCTACATCGAGCAGTTCGCCGAGATCCGCCGGCAGCTCACCGAACGAGAGCCACGCGTCTGGTCGTGGGGCGAGGCCGCGAGCGACGTGTTCAGCCAGTACTTCGACTTCTCGTGCTGCTACGTCCGCTACCCTGACCAGAAAGTGGCGTTCGGCGAGACCGACCCCGCGACGCGCGATTGGGTGCATGACTGGCGCGGGTACGGGATGCCCGAGGTTTTTCGGTACTGCTGTCCCGAGGCGCCTCTGCTTCAGGCCCCGGCGGTCGTCGGCGACGACGTTGAGGCCCTCCTGAAGCGCCTCAACATCATCTTCCTCTACTCCGCGATGCTCTACTGGTGCAGCCTATCGACGGGGTACGACCTCGACCGCTCCCCGCAAGCGCTGCGCGAGCACCTGAAACGGCTGTGGGACGCCCGCCAGGACCTGAGGGACACGCTCATCCACGGGCGCTTCCGAGACACCGTGGGCCTCGTCGCTCGCGACGAGTCGGTCCTCGCCAAGCTCTATGTGAGCGGCCCCGGGCGGGAGCCCGGCGTGACCGTTGTGGCGATCAACCGTGGAGAGGCCGAATGCGAAGCCACGCTGGGAATCAGGGCGGCGGTGGCGCTTCCCGACCATGCCGGCGCGGCCTGGACGTGGCGCGAGCACGCGCTCGCGGGAGACCTGAGGCAGGAGGGTGTGGGCACTGAGGCCGTCGTACGGATCCCCGCTAACCGAGTGGCCGCGGTTCACTTCCGGCCTCAGTAGCGTCGGGCTGTTCGCGGTGATGGCGAGAGCGCCGGATGGCCTCCGGGATCGGTCTCCCCATTCCGGATGGTTGACTGGTGGCTCCGGAGGCGTCCCCTTGCGCGCAGGGGGATCCGGCGCTCTCATGCTTGGCCACGCGCCGGGCGCCCGCGTTGCGGGCGGTCGCAGGTTTTGGTGCGGGTGTTGGTGGTTGCCCATGGCGGAGGAGTGCTGGGCGTTTCGGGTGGTCGCCCGCGGTCACGGGGGGTGACAGGGGGGCGCGGGGCGCCCGTCGCGCGGCCGCATCCACTGAGGGGCGTGACGAGGGCCTCGCCACGAAGTGGATGCAGGGTCCCGTTCGCGTGGGCGAGGCGGGATCCGTAAGTGCTAGGGATGGGGTGTTTCTTAGTCATCGCTATGGCCCTGGAGCGTGACGTGTAGAGGGAGAGGGCGCCCTCGCGGACGCGTCGTATCCACGAGGGCGCCCTTCCCGGGGGTGAGTCCGCTAGAGGATCGGGCTGCTGCTCTTGCTGTAGAAGACGTCGCCCCACATGCGGCTCGTGAGCGTCTGCTCCAGCTTCTGGAACTTGGCGTGTCCGTCGAAGAAGGTGTAGTTCGCGCCGCCGTTGTGACGGTCGGGAGCGATGTACCGCGCGTGGTTGTGGCTTTCATCCGTGGCGGGAGCGGTCAGGGCCTTGGCCCAGTTGACGGAGTCCCAAGCCTCTTGCACGGTGATGTAGCGAAGGCCAGCGACCGGCGAAGCGAGCGGCTCGAGGTCCCAGGGAGCGCACATGTTGGCCGGACGGTGGGACTTGTGGGCGACGCCGCTGGACATGGAGGTTCCGCCGATGCCGTACGGGTAGTCGGTCATCTCGGCCACGCAGATCAGGTTAGCTGGCGCGTCCACGGCCGACATCGGGACCACGTTGTAGGTGGTCTTCGGGCGGCACATGACGGCCTCATTGCCGATGTAGCTGAGGCGCGGAGCCTGGAGGTCGAAGCTGTTGGTCGGGGCGAGTCCCTTGTTCTTGTCGCTCGGGCAGACGAAGAGCTGCTCGTTCTTCATGTAGGGCTGCACGCAGTAGGTCCAGTGCCAGTAGCCGCCGGAGCCGCCGCCGGCGCCCCACACGCCGCCGTTGTTGATGTAGTTGTAGCTGAACGGGTAGACCTCGTCATAGTCCTGCACGTACTGGGTGATGGCGGTGCCCATCTGACGGGAGTTCGAGAGGCAACTCGTCTGCCGCGCCTTCTCGCGAGCCTTCGCGAAGACCGGGAACAGAATGGCCGCGAGGATCGCGATGATGGCGATGACGACAAGCAGCTCGATAAGCGTAAAGCCATGACGCTTCATCACTTCGTGGTCTCACCTTTCTTAGCCCCTGCCCGATGCGACGCGTGGCCGGGGAGTCTGCCCAGAGGATAGGGGCGGCGAGTTAGGGCCGCATGAAGGCGGCCTTAAGCAAGGAACAAGGCGGGTCGCACGGCGAACCGGTTTGTGCGAGGACTAGGAGGCCGCTTGCGGTGACCGGGACGGTGTTCAACATCCAGAGGTTCTCGATCCACGACGGACCGGGAATCCGAACGACGGTCTTCCTGAAAGGCTGCCCGCTCGACTGCTTCTGGTGCCACAACCCGGAGTCGAAGAGACCTGAGCCGGAACTGCTCTACAGCCCCGCGCAGTGCATCGGGTGTGGGCGGTGCGCCGACGTGTGCCCGACCGGGGCGCAGAGCTGTGACGAGGGCTTGCATCGGCTCGATCGCGCTCTCTGCACGCGCTGCTTCCGGTGCGTGGACGCCTGCCCGTCCGGCGCGCTGGAGCGGGCGGGTCGCGACATGACGGTGGCCGAAGCGCTTGCCGAGGTTGAGCGCGATCGGCCGTTCTACGAACGCTCCGGCGGAGGCATGACGGTCTCGGGGGGAGAGCCGCTCGCCCAGTACGCGTTCACGCGCGCGCTCCTCGAGGCGGCCCGCGCGGCGGGGCTTCATACATGCGTCGACACATCCGGCTGCGCGCCCGTCGCCGACCTCCTCGGGCTCGTCGGCCTCGTCGACCTCTTTCTGTGGGACGTCAAAGACACCGATGACGAGCGCCATCGAGCCAACACGGGGGTCTACGGAGCCCCCTTGCGCGACGCGCTCCGGGCGGTCGACGCGGCGGGGGGCGCGACGCTCCTTCGTTCGGCGCTCCTGATTGGCGTCAACGCCGTTCCGGAGCACTATGAGCGCCTCGCGGCCCTCTACGCCGAACTCCGCAACTGCCTTGGGGTGGAACTGCTCGCCTATCACGAACTGGGCGTCGGGAAGCTCGAGAGAATCGGGCGCGAAGCGACGCGCCGTCCTGAGTTACGGCCGAGCGATGAGGCGATGGAGTCGGCTCGAGAGGCGCT
>CAZCER010000042.1:7046-14638 GCA_964497385.1 uncultured Armatimonadia bacterium
GGGGCGTGCGCGTCATCGAGGGTTAGGCCGCCGCGACGACGCGGCGCCGGAGGAGGACGCTATGCCAACGTGTCCCAAGTGCGGGTACGAGTTGTCCGAACTAGACTCGAGTTGCCCCCGCTGCTCGGAGTACGGCGCGGCGGCCGCCGAGAGCCCTCCGTCCGCGACCACGAGCGCGCTCTCAGACTCGGAGCGCGCCCGGCGGCGGCAGTGGCGAGGCGTTTGGAGACAACTGCGTCGGTCCTGGATCGCCGGAGTTGTGGGGCTCTGGTATCTCTGGCAGGCCGTCTGGGTGGCGTACTCGGCGGTGACGCAGACTCCGTTGCAGATGGCGCGGCGAGGCTACCGGAGAGGGCACATCGTCCTTCCCGGCTGGTGTGACGGGTCGGTAAGCTACGAGGCGTTCTCCGGCTCGTGGTGGATCTACGCCATCCTCGGCTTCGGCGTCACCGCCGTGTGCGTCGGGGTGATCGTGCACGAGGTGCTCGCCACGATGGCTGCGGAGCGTCAAGCCGAGGAGTGGGACGCGAGGCATCCGCAGTGACAACGCGCCAGACGGAGCGCCCCCTCCTCGACCCGGTCTTTCAGAACTTCAGCGCGGTCTGAACGTAGACCCTCTGTTCATGCCGCTGGAGCCCCACGGAGATCGAAGTGCGCCAGTCGTCGGAGTGGTACCTCCCGTACCCGAGCCAGAGCAGCGAGATGCGCTGATTGTAGTCGTTGTTCGCCCACGCCTGCTCCCAACGGGCCACGTAGAACTCCTCGCCCGAGCCCTTCGAGGGCCACCACGCCTGGGGCTTGGAGCCATCCGGCCAGTACACATACTCGATGGAGTACCCGGTCTCCGGAATCAATCGATCGCTTGCGCGGGCCTTTCCGGACAAGGCTTCCACCATGACCACGTTCTTGCGGCCGTTGTAGCGGTATTCGAGGCCCCAGGTCCGCAGCCGGTTGCCGGGCGCGCGCTGGTCGAACTGGGCTCCCTCATGGTATGAGAGGCCGGCCTCGTGGCGGCGGCCGGCGCTCGTGTACAGATACCGCCCCGCGACGTCCAGGGCGCTGTTCTCGTCCCTCCGGTTGCGTCCGTTCCCGTTGAACACGGCCAGTTGCGCGGTGCTGTGGGAGTCCCTGTACGTGTACTGGGCGCCGATCTGGCGCTCGGGGCTGAGACGGCGTATTTGCCGCCCGTTCCACGCGCCGCCGTCGCTGATGAGCGAGCGCTCCGCCAGGAGGTTGTCCATCCGCGAGAGCAGGTGCTGGTAGCCTTGGGGCATCTTGAACTGCCCGACGCGCACGCTGCTCTCCTCGGAGGCGCGGTGCTCGATGAACACGTCGCGGGGGATGTCGTCGCCCCCTCCGACCAACTCCGCCTTGACCTGGAACGCGGTGTCCTCGCGGAGGCGCCCCGATGCGGCGAAGCGCGCTCGACGCAGGCGGAAGCCCGGCGTGACGGCGCTCTCGCCGAAGCCGCTCTCGAACTGGAAGAGGGCGTCCCCCCCCCAATCCACGGTGGGGTAGTCCTCTTCGGCGTCCTCCGCCGGCGGAGCGGGCGGCGGCGCGGCATCGAGCCTTTTGGTCAAGTCATTGAGGCGAGACCGTAGTTCGGCGATCTCCGCGAGGATGGCCTCGCGGTCCTCGGCGGTTCCCGTGGTGAGCGCGTCCGGAGCCGCGGGCTCCGCTTCGGCCCAGTGGGCCGGACCAAAGACCAGCGCGACCCCGATCGCCAGCATGATGCGCATAGGCGCTCCTCACGTTCCGTTCGCGGCATCCTCCCGCACGCGCCGACTCGCCGGCAGCGCCTTCCGCAGGGCTCGCACGGCGCCGCCGCCAACAGGAAGGGCGCGACGCCGAAGCGCCGCGCCCCCCGTTACCGTCTGGCCGACCAGGGTCAGAACTTCATGATCGTCGTGACGTACAGGCGCTGGTCGTAGCGCTGCAGCCCGAGGGCGACCTGGGTCCGCCAATCGTCGGAGTGGTACTTGCCGTATCCGAGCCAGAAGATGGAGCAACGGTCGGTGTAGTCGTTGTTCCGCCACGCCTGCTCCCAGCGCGCGGTGTAGAACTCGTCGCCGGAGCCCTTGGAGGGCCACCACGCCTGCGGCTTGGAGCCATCGGGCCAGTAGACGTAGTCGATCGCGTAGCCGGTTTGGTCGACGAGGGCGCCGTTGCCGCGGGTGTTGCCGGTCATGGCCTCAACCATGACGACGTTCTTGCGGCCGTTGTAGCGGTACTCCAGGCCCCAGGTCTCGAGGAGGTTCGCGGCGAGGCTCTGGTCGAACTGCGCGCCGCGACGATAGGCGAGCCCCGCCTCATGCCTCTTGCCCGCGCTGATGTAGTTGTAGCGCAGGTTGACGTCCTTCGCGCTGTTCTCGTCGCGGTCGTTGCGACCGTTGCCGTTGTAGATCGCGAACTGCGCGAGGTTGTGGTCGTCGCGATACTGGTACATGGCCCCGATCTGGCGGTTGGGGGACATTCCGTAGAAGCGCCATCCGTTCCACGTGCCGCCCTCGTTGATGAGCGAGGCCGCGGGGAGCGGGTTGGTCATGGGATCGAGCACGGTCGAGTAGCCCATGGGCATTTCCCACTGGCCGATGCGGATGGAGCTTTCGTCGTTGATCTGGTGATCGATGTAGACGTCTCTCGGGATGTCGTCGCCCGAGCCGGTGGTCACCGCGCCCTGAATCTTGTAGGTGGTGTCCTCACGAAGCTTGCCCGAAGCCGTGAGCCAGAAGCGGCGCAACTCGAAGGTGTTCGGTCGAGCGACGTTCTCGCCGAAGCGCGCCTGGTACTCGACGATCATGTCGCCGCTGATGTCCGATGTCGGGTAGTCCTCCTCCGCGTCGTCCGCCGGCGGGGCGGGCGGGGGGGATGCGTCCAGCCTCTGGGTCAGATCGTTCAGACGGGAACGGAGTTCCGCGATCTCCGCGAGGATGGCCTCGCGATCCGCAGCCGACATGGCCGCCGTCGGCTCGGTCACCGTCGCCTCGGGCGCGGTTTCCGCCGGAGCGGGCTCGGCGGGCGCCGGGGCCGTCTCCGCGGATGCCGCGTCCGCAACGACGGGCGGCGGCGCCGGCGCCGGATCGGGGCTCTCCGGAATGGGGGCTCCTCCCGCGTGGGCCGCGACCGCCACCCCGAGCAGCACGGCGACAAGCACTAGCATGTGCGTCCTCACTCGCTCCACCCTCCGCATCGTGCGTCGTTGGGCTGGCCGGGGCATGTGTCCGTGTTTCCATGCCGCAGCCGAACGCCCTGGTGTCCTCCACCGGGGTTTGATTTCTGCGCGCGCGCGCGCAAGCCCTTCGGCCTGTTTTGCGATGTTTTGGGTGCTCGTGCGCCGGGTCAGGAGCGTCTGGCACGGGCCATGGCGAGTCCGGCCGCCGCCCAGAGGGCAATGGCGAGGACTCCCAGCGCGACGGCGGGGACGACCACGGCTTTGATGGAGCACAACGTGGCCCCGGCCATGACGGGGCCGGCCGTCAGCATGCAGACAAGGAAGACCAGCTCATAGCGTCGACGGTCCGACACGCGGGCGACACTCCATTCCGGTTTGCGGGTCTGTAAGCGGAATCTACGCTGGACGGACGCGACACCCTTTCGGGCCGCGCAGGCAGGCCTGACGGCGCGGAGCGGGAATCTGAGCGCGGGAGTGATGCGGATGACCAAGCGAGAGCGTGTGATGGCCACTCTGGCGGGCGCGGAAACGGACCGACCGCCCTTCAGCTTCTGGTATCACTTTCCCGGCGGGGAGCGGGCTGACGAGGCGTTTGTGCGGAACGAAGTCGAGTTCGCCCGAAGCTTCGGTGTGGACATTCTCAAGGTGATGCACGACGCGCCATTCGACCTGCCAGCGGGAGTGAGCGCTCTGGACAGTCCGGAGGCCTTCGCGGAACTCCCGCTCATCGAGCCGACGAAGGGTCACTTCGGCGCGCACCTGGAGGCCCTCGCGGAGATCAAGAGACGGCTCCCCGACGATGCGCCGATGGTCGACACCGTCTTCGACCCGTTCGCCTACGGGGACAAGATCGTGGGGAAGCGACTACTGGAGTTCCTGGAGTCGGCTCCGGAGGAGGCGGCGGCCGGGTTGCGGTCGGTCACCGAGTCGCTCGTGCGGTGGGTGGACGCGTGCCGCGAGGGTGTGGACGGGATCTTCCTGGCGGCCGGCGCGGCGTCGGAGGCGATGATGACCGCGGAGAGGTATGAGGCCGCCATTCTTCCGCTCGACATCCAGGTGATGGAGGCGGCGATGGCTCGCGGCTCCGTGAACGTGCTGCACGTGCATGGCGCAGGACGGCTGCACTTCGACCTGCTCGCGCGCTGTCCGGCGCACATCGTCAACTGGAGCGACCGGACGACGGACGTGTCCTTGGAGCGCGCTCGCGCGAGCTACCCGGTGAGGGTCCTCGCGGGCGGCGTGAATGAGGTAACCGCAGCCGACGTTCCGGCGTCGGAGATAGTGGCCCAGATCGAGGACGCGATCGCTCAGGGCGGCCCTCGGCGCTTTGTGGTAGCCTGTGGGTGCGCGGTTCCGTCGAGCACCCCGCTGCCCAACTTGCGGGCCATTGCGGAGACGGTCGGACGAACCGTATAGGTGGCGAAAGGACGGCTTCATCGATGGGTAGCAGAGACGTAGCGCTGTGCCTCTTGGCCGCGATGGCGCTCGCGGGGCTGATTACGGTCGTGGGCTGCGGCAGCGGCAGCTCGGGTCTGAGCCTGGACACCTGCATCGGGCAGGACAGCGGGGGCATTCAGGGCTCCACGGCCGACATCATCCTGTTCATCTCCCTGCGGGCGGGCAGCAACGGCGAGGTCTTCGCCGTGGACTCCGAGGGCGTGCGCACCTTGCGCCTCACCGCCACCGGCTACCATGACGAGACGCCGGCGTGGTCGCCCGACGGCACGCAGTTCTGCTTCTCGGCGACCTCGGGCGCGCGCGCGGACCTCTACCGGGCTCGCATCGACAACACGCTCGTGGCGGGGCCCGAGGGCGAGGACGTCTACTTCTACCAGATGACCGACGACATGGGCTACAACATGTGCCCGGACTGGTCGGTCAACGACGTGATCGCGTGCCACTCCGACCGCGACGGCGGCGAACTCGAGATCTACACGATGGACGTCTACGGCAACAACCAGACCCGCCTCACCTTTGACGCCGAGCACTCGAGCAACCACCCCTCGTGGTCGCCGGACGGCGCCCAGATCGCGTTCAGTTCCAACCGCCTGAACGCCACGCCGGAGATCTTCGTCATGGAGGCGGACGGCTCGAATCCCCGCCGTCTCACCACCACGCAGACCGGTTGGGCGTCGCTCGCCCCGGCCTGGAGTCCGGACGGCTCTCGGATCGCCTATGTCCTGCAGGACCCGGAGGGCGATCGCGAGATCTACACCATGGACGCGAACGGTGGGAGCCACACCCAACTCACGAGCGTTACCGACGACGGCGGCAAGGGCAACCACAACCCGTCGTGGTCGCCCGACTCCGAGCGCATCGCGTTCGAGCGGTTCGGCCGCGAGCAGATCCCCGACGTGTGGGTCATGGACGCCGACGGCTCGAACAAGGTGCAGCTCACCTCGGACAACGAGCGAGACGCCTCGCCCGCCTGGTCGCCCGCAGTGCTCTAGCGCGGAGATGCAGCCCCCGTTGAGGCGCACGGCGCGCCTCAACGGGGGCTGAGGACGTGATCCTGTGCCTTCCGAGACTTCCCAGGAGCTGAAGCGCCGCTCCGCGACGATCGTCCGGCGGCTCCGCAAGGCGCATCCTGACGCGACGTGCGAACTGAACTGGCGGAGCCCGTTCGAGTTGCTTGTGGCGACGATCCTCTCGGCGCAATGCACCGACGCCAAGGTGAACGAGGTGACGCCGGGGCTTTTCGAGCGTTACCCCCATCCGGCGGCCCTCGCGTCCGCGGACGTCGCCGGTTTGGAGAAGCTCGTGCGCCCGACAGGGTTCTTTCGCCGGAAGGCGGAGGCCATTCGCGAGGCGTCACGCATGCTGGTGGAGGAGTTCGAGGGCGAGGTTCCGCGCACCATGGAGGAACTCCTCACGCTGCCCTCCGTGGCCCGCAAGTCCGCCAATGTGGTGCTTGGAACGGCCTACGGGGTGGCGGCCGGTGTGGTTGTGGACACCCATGTGATGCGACTCTCGCAGCGCATGGGGCTCACCGAGCGCACGCAGCCGGAGAAGATCGAACTCGACCTCATGGAGATCATCCCGAAGAAGGACTGGATCGTCTTCGGACACACGATGACGATCCACGGCCGCCGGGTGTGCGACGCGAAGCGCCCGCGGTGCGTGGACTGCCCGGTCTCCGACGTCTGCCCGCGGATCGGCGTCGGTTGACCCGGCCTGATTCCGGCGCGTATACTCCGCCTGACCGCCAGGCGACGAGGACGTGCGACTATGGGACAGAAGGCCGCGACAGGCTCGGAGCGGCGCCGCGAGCGTCGTGTGGACACCGAAGTCGGGGTCTCCATCGCCCAGCCCGAACTGGATGCGCCCATCGTCGCCTCCACGCGCAACGTCAGCGGCTCAGGCGCCTACATCGTGCTGGACGAGCCCCTGCCGATGTTCGGCCGTTACCACGTGCACCTGCTCTTCCCCGTACTGGACGCCGACGGCAATCCGGGCGTGGAGGACATCGAGGTCGTGGCGATCGTGGTGCGCCACAGCCTCATCGAAGAGGGCGGCGCTCGGAAACACTGCGTGGCTCTCTACTTCGACCGTGTGAGCCCCCCCGACCGTGAGCGCATCATCGACTTCGTCGACGCGACCTACAGCTAGCCTCTGAGCGCTCAAGAGGGGCGGGCGGAATGCCCGCCCCTCCTTCTGTGTGCGCTAGGGCTCGGGCGATGCGTCGGCGGTGAGGTCCGCATCGCTCACGCCGGGCGGAGGAACCTCGGGAAGCCGCGACCAGACCTCTCCGGCCGCGCGCAGCGGCTCGGGCAGCTCCGCAAGAGCTTCGACGTAACGCGCGCCCAACGCGGGACTCTCCTCGGCTCCGGCCCGGGACGCCCTCCCCGCCTTCACTTCCTCCTCCGACAGCCCCAGTAGCCGCGCGGCCTGCCGGTCGAGGTCGGTGAGTTCGCCGGAACGCGCGGCCTCGAGGACGGCGGTCTTCTCTTCCTCGGTGAACTCGGGGCTCTCCACTCCCTCGTTCGCGAAGACCTCGTTCAGGCGCTTGATCGCGTCCGCGGCGGCGATCATGCGCACGCCGGTGAGCCTCTTGTAGTGGACCACGGCCCGGGCCTGAGCCCAGACCCACTCCTCATCTTTGGCTTGCGCCGCTCCGCCGAGGCGGTCCAGGCAGATCTGAGCGCGGCGAGCGTCGCTGAACCACGCGAGCATCGAGTCCAGCACCGCCTGGGCGGCGGCGCGTCGCTCGTCCGAGATCACGCCCGGGTCGATGGGCGGAAGCACTATGTCGGACGGGAGGTCGAATGTGTTGTAGTCGGGCCGCGGCGGGTCGCCTCCCAGAGCCTTGGAGATCTGGACGGCCATCTCGAAGATCATCTTGATCAACTGGTCGAAGAGCATGCCGGGGATACTTGTTCCGAGCCCGACCTTCTCCATCAACCAGCCTGCGGGATCCATG
>CAZCER010000043.1:0-1306 GCA_964497385.1 uncultured Armatimonadia bacterium
CCAGAACATGGGCTTCCCGGGCGGGCTTGTCCTCCAGGCGACGGCTGTGGGTCCAGGCCTTTGGGCCGAGGTAGCCACCGATGAGACCTGGCGCTTCGCGGGTGAGGCCCCGGACGAGTTCGTCGAGCCCGACTTCGACGACACGGCCTGGGAGCCAGCCTCACTCATCGGCCCGCCTCCGGTCTCGCCTTGGGGGCCACTGCCGATTCGGTTCGCCGGCCCGACCATGGACCTCGAACTCGTGGCGAGCGAAGTCACTCTCACGGGGCGCACCGTGACCGCGCGGGCTACGGTGAAGGCGCGGAACGCTGAGCCCCTCGACCGGATGTTGACGCTTGAGCTGGCACGTGAGGGCGGAGCGGCCCTGTCGTCGGCGATGGCGCCGGCCGTGCCCACGGGCGAGTGGACACCCGGCGAGACGGTGGAGATCGAAGGCTCGCTCACGGTGGGCGACTTCCAGCCGGGGGGCGTCTACGAGATCACCTTCGGCCCGTGCGGGGGCCGATACGAGGATGGAACCATGAAGATCGGGACACTGGACGTTCCCGCCCGCGACGTAGACTACCCGCTCGTGACCGTTCGTCCGCACAACGGCGCCCCGTGCCTTTTCGTGGATGGGGAGCCCGTCTTCTGGCTCATGCACATGAGCGTCCCGAACGACCCGATCGACATCGCGGCCGCTGCGGAGGCTGGCGTCCACCTCGAGACGATCATCCTCCAGAGCGGCTGGGTGGGGGTCGGCAAGTACGACTACACACAGGTGGATCACGCCCTTCTGCGGACCCTTGAGGCCGACCCCAAGGCTCTCATCCTGCCGCGGGTGCACATGACCGCCCCCGCCGAGTGGCTGGACGCCAACCCGGACGACATCGTCGGGTACTGTGACCCCGAGTCCTGGAACAGGCCCGAGATGGGTGGAGCCCGGCACCCAAGCTACGCCTCGGACAAGTGGCGCGCGGACGCCTCCGAGGCGCTCCGGCGGCTCGTGAGGCATGTGCGCGAGGCTGGCTTCGCGGACCACATCCTCGGCTACCACATCACCGCAGGCATCTACGGCGAGTGGCACTACTGGAACTCGCCCTACTATCCGGACACGAGCCCCGTCTTCGAGCAGGCCTACGCGGAGTGGCTTCGCGACCGCTACCCCGATGACCCGCCCGAGGCGCGCATTCCGACGATCGAAGACCGCCGTCACGGCGATGTCGGTATGTTCCGTGACCCGACCGCCTCGCGGTGGCTGGTGGACTACGGGCGCTTTCTCCATCAGTGCGGCGCCGACTCGCTCATCGAGATGGCCAAGGCCGTG
>CAZCER010000043.1:1316-2987 GCA_964497385.1 uncultured Armatimonadia bacterium
AGATACACGGCGAAAACCGCCGGGAGCGGTGCGTCGAAGGAAGCCGCCGCGGCGGGGTCTTCCCTGATGCCGATTGTCGAAAGTGTCAGCCTCAAGACGGGCGTGCGGTGGGAGATCGTGAAGGATGCGAGCGACGGACGCTGCCTCACCCTCGCCTTCAACGGGTACCTCCCCGACCTGAACTGGAACATGGAGGGCGACCACCGCGAGTTCGACCAGGTGCTCCGCTCGCCGTACCTCGACGCCTTCTCCAGTCCGCACTCCTACGGGCGGAGGGCGCCCGGGCAAGACGGCATGATGCGCGCCTTCCCCCAGAGCGCTCGTGCGACCGGCAAGCTCTGGGTCGACGAGGAAGACGACCGCACCAGCCTCGCCAAAGACCCGCAGTTTACGCATGTGACGACGATGGAGGAGAGCCTTGAGGTCCTCTGGCGCGGGTTCGCGCAGGCTCTCACCCAGAACGTCGGCCTCTGGTACATGGACCAACAGGGCGGCTGGTACCGCGACCCCGCCATTCAGGCCGCCTTCGCCCGGATGCGGGAGATCGGCGAGGAGTCGCTTGAGCGCGCGCGCGCGCGCGCGAGCCGTGTCGCCGTCGTGGCGAGCTTCGACACCGGCTACTACCTCGCGGACCGGTCTTCGGGGCTCGACCACGTCACCAACGCGCTGATCAACCCGCAACTCGAGCAGCTCTGGAAGTGCGGCGCGCCGTTCGACTTCTATCTCCTGAGCGAGTTGTTCGAGGAGAGCGTTCCCGACTATGACGCGTACGTGTTTCTCGACACCTTCCACATGACCGATGCCGACTACGCACGCGTCCGCGATCTGCGCGACCAGGGGAAGGCGGTCTTGTTCTGCTACGCCCCGGCGTTCGTGAGCGACACGGCCATCACGCCCGACCGTATGAACGCGCTGCTTGGCCTGGAGCCGACGATGCTTCCCGAGATGATGCTCCCGACGGGCGAGGCGCAGTCCCCGGGCTTCGTGGCCGAGGGCCTCGAGAACGGCGTCGTGCGGAACGGTCAGGTCTTCTACTGCCCCGCGCCGCCGCTCTCCGCAGCCCAGCTCCGGCCCGTGTTTGCGGCGGCCGGTGTGCATACGTATCTCGACAGCGAGGACCCGCTCATGGTCGGCGGAGGGTACCTCGCGGTCCACGCGGCGACGGCCGGGCCCAAGACGCTCCACTGGCCGACGCGCGCAACGTGGGTCGACGTCCGCACCGGCGAGACGCTCGCCGAGGGCGTGGACACGATCACCGTCGACATGGAGTTCGGACGCACGCTGCTCTTGTCCGTGCGGTAGCACAGCCAGATGGACGGGCCGCATGGGGCCCCGCTCCGTCCCTCGATACGGCGCAGACCCCACGCCTACTCGGGATGAGCGGGCCCCTTCGATCCGGCCCGTTGTGTCGCGATACAGCCTTCGGAGGTTACTGGATGGCCAAGGACCGCACGCTCTACCTGATCGGCAACGCGCACATCGACCCGGTGTGGCTCTGGCAGTGGCCGGAGGGCCGGCAGGAGGTCTTCTCCACCTGCCGGACCGCGCTCGACCTGATGGACGAGGACGCGGAGTTCGTCTTCTGCCGGAGTTCCGCCGCGACGTACGCCTGGATCGAGGAGTACGAGCCCGACCTCTTCGAGGCCATCCGCGAGCGCGTGAGGGAGGGCC
>CAZCER010000043.1:2997-14630 GCA_964497385.1 uncultured Armatimonadia bacterium
CAACGGCGACGGCCGGCTGGATGTCATCTGCACCGGCGGCTGGTGGGAGCAGCCCGACTGCAACATCCCGGCGGGCGAGTCGCTCGTGCGCCAGGCGCTCTACGGCAAGAACTACTTCCAGAGCCGCTTCGGTGTGGAGGTGACCACGGGCTACAACGTCGACACATTCGGCCATCCCGGCACTCTGCCGCAGATCCTCACCAAGTGCGGCCTCGACTCCTACTGCTTCCTACGGCCCGGTCCGCACGAGAAGACGCTCCCGAGCTACGTCTTCCGATGGGCGAGCGCCGACGGCTCCGAGGTCATCGCGTGCCGCATCCCCTTCAGCTACGGCTCCGGCCCCGAGGAGATCGAGGAGCACATCCGGCGCGTCGCGGAGGTCACCCCCGAGGCCGTCGGGGCGATGCTCTGCTTCTTCGGCGTCGGGAACCACGGCGGTGGACCGACCCGCGCGAACCTTGCCTGCATCCATCGGCTTCAGTCCGACGAGAGTCTCCCCGAACTCCGCATCAGCAGCCCGGCGCCCTTCTTCGAGCGGGCCGCCGAGGTGCGGGACGCCCTGCCCCTGGTGCGCGACGAACTCCAGCACCACGCGCGCGGGTGCTACACGGCGGTGTCGGAGATCAAGCGAAACAACCGGGCCACCGAACAGCTTCTCCTCGCGACCGAGCGTCTGACCTCGGGGGCGGAAGCGGCGGGGCTCTGCGACACGCCCATCGAGGACCTCACCGCCGCGTGGAAGCTCACGCTCTTCAACCAGTTCCACGACATCCTGGCGGGCACCAGCATCCGCCCGGCCTGCGACGATACGCGCGCCGACCTGGCGGAGGCCCAAGCCCTCGCGACCCGGTGGCTCCGGCGCGGCCTCCACCGTATGGCCGCCGCGGCGGACACCTCCGGAGAGGGCCAGCCGCTTGTGGTCTTCAACCCGGTCGCGCGTCCGCGGCGCGGGATCGTCGAGTGCGAGGTCGCCTACGGCATGTGGGGCAGGAGCGAGCCCGGCGCCTCCGTGGTTCTCCTGGACGACACGGGCGCGGAGGTTCCAGCCGTGATCGGCCGGCCCGCCGTCAGCACCCGGAGCCTCACCTACCCCGTCATCTTCACGACCGAACTCCCGTCGCTCGGGTACCGCACCTACCGCATCGTCAGCCGTGAGCCCGAGCCAGTCGCTCCGACGGTCTCGGCCGCACAGACCACGCTCGAGTCGGCCGCGCTCCGCGTCGAGATCGACCCGACGACGGGCTGGCTCCGGAGCGTTTTCGACAAGCGCGCCGGCGTCGAACTCCTCGCCGGGCCCGCGAACGTCCTCCAGGTCCTGCGCGACGACTCCGACACCTGGAGCCACGACATCGAGGCCTACCGAAGCCTCGTGGGGACCTTCCAGCTCTCGGGCGCACCCGAGGTCCTCGTGTCCGAAGGTCCGGTCGCGGCCGTCCGGATGCTCCTCGAGCACGGCGACTCCGTCGTCGACCAGGAGATCATCCTCAGCGACTGCAGCCCGGAGATCGAGTTCCGCACCGTCATTGACTGGCGCGAGCGCCACCGCATGCTGAAGGTCGCGTTCCCGCTCGCCGTGGAGTCACCCGTCGCGACTTTTGAGTGCGCCTACGGGCACCTCACGCGCGAGGTCACCGGTGGCGAGGAGCCCGTCCAGCGGTGGTTCGATGTGACGGGAGGCGTCGGCGGACAGCCCTACGGGGCCGCCCTACTGAACGACGGGCGCTACGGCTGCGACGTACTCGGCTCCGAGATGCGCCTCTCGCTCGTCCGCAGTCCGATCTTCGCCTTCCATGACCCGCAGAAGCCCGTCGAGGGTGAGCGCTACGAGTACACCGACCAGGGGCCGCAGTGCGTGACCTACGCGCTTCTGCCGCACGCCGGTGATTGGCGGGATGCCGAGGTCGTAGCAAGGGCGGAGTTCCTGAACAGCCCCGTCCGCGTCCTCACCGAGCCGGCTCACGCGGGCCGCTGGCCGTCTTCGCGCTCTCTCCTCGCGCACTCCGGCGAAGCCGTGTCGTTCGAGGTGCTCAAGCGCGCGGAGGATGGCGCGGGCTTCGTCCTGCGCGGCTACGAGGCCGCGGGCCGAGGCGAGCGCGTCCGCGTGACGTTCGTCGGAGAGGACCTCGGCGAGGTGGAGTTCGCCCCGCATGAGATCCGCACGTGGCGGCTCGACCGCAAGGGCGGCTCTTGGTCGCTCACGGAGACGGACATGCTGGAACGTCCGCTGTAGGCAGCCTGCGCGGCCCCGCCGCCCTCGGCGGGCGGCGCAACCGATCGGGAGGACGAACCATGTTGCTTGCCGCGATCGCGCTGATGCCGACCTGCGTAACGCAGGTCGCGGAAGACGTGCAGGCCGTGCTCGACCGGGAGATAGGCCGCACGGAGCCCGACTACGTCGTCTATCGGCCCGGCAGTGTGGATGGCTCGACTTTCGACACGGGCAATGAGCACTTCCTCGTGTTCGACGGCCCCGACGGCTCCCTGATGGCCGTCTGGACGCAGAGCAGCTACGAGGGCGCCGGCGACCACCGGATCGTCTTCTCCCGCTCCGACGATGACGGCAAGACCTGGGCGGCGCCGACGCACATCGCCGGACCCAAACGCCCCGGCGACGGCTTCATGTCAAGCTGGGGCTTCCCGATCACCTCGCGCTCCGGGCGCATCTACGTCATCTGGAACCAGTACCAGGGGATCGATGACGTGATTCACCAGCACACCGGCGCGATGGCCTGCTCCTACAGCGACGACCTCGGAGTCACTTGGTCCCAGCCGGCCGAGATACCCATGCCCCGCAGCCCGCACGACCACACCGACCCGACCGTCCCCTCGAACTGGATCGTGTGGCAGAAGCCCATCCGCGACCTTGAGGGCAAGTGGTTCACCGGCTTCACACGCTGGGTGAGCAAGGCCGTCCGCACCCCTCCGCACAACAACTCGTGGACGGCGTGGGAGAGCGTCGTCGAGTTCATGCGCTTCGAGAACCTCGACGAGAACCCCGAGCCCGCCGACATCCGCATCGCCTACTCCGCGTGGGGCGACCAGGCGCTCCGCGTACCGCACTATCAGAACCCGCTTCTCAGCGTCGCGCAGGAGCCGAGTCTCGTGCGGCTGCCCGACGACCGCCTCTTCTGCACCATGCGCACCATGGCCGGCTGCATCTGGTACAGCATCTCCGCGGATGACGGCCTCACCTGGCATAGCCCCCGGCCGCTCCTTCGCAAGGACCACGGCCTCCCCATCCTCGAGCCCCTCTGCTGCTGCCCGATCTATGAGTACGACCAGGGTCGCTATGTGCTCCTCCACCACAACAACGACGGACGCTTCGAGGGCTCCGCGCCGGAGGACACCGGCAAGAACCGCCGGCCCGCCTTCATCGCCCTCGGCGAGTTCCGCCCCGACGCCGAGCAGCCGATCTGGTTCAGCGACTCGAAGGTCCTCATGGACAACGGCGGCAATGGCATCGGGCCGCTCAAGCGCACCGACTGCGGGGTCTACCCGAGCGTCACGCGCCGTAGCGGAGAGTTCGTACTCTGGCACCCCGACCGCAAGTTCTTCCTCCTCGGGAAGCGCATCCCGGAGGAGTGGCTCGCCGACTTGGCAGTGCCACGGTAACCGGCGCTCCGCGGGGGAGGGCGTGACCACATGGGCAGAGGACCGGTCGAGAAGACGATCGCGAAGCTCTCTTCCGACGACTCCGAGGTGCGCGGCGCCGCGGCCGCCAAGCTGCACGATGCATTCGATCTGCGCGCCTCAGATGCCCTGATAGGCTGCCTTCAGGACCCCGTCGCCAAGGTCCGGGCCAACGCGTGTCTCGCGCTCGGGGCCCTCGCGCCACCGCATGCCCCACAAGCGCTGACCCCGCGTCTCTCGGACCCGGACGAGCGCGTTCGGGGGATGGCCGCGATGGCCCTCGGCCGCATCCGCGCGGGCTTCCCGACCGAGGCCGTGGTAGGGGCGCTTGGCGACTCCTACCAGAACGTGCGCTCCTGGGCGGCCTGGGCCATCGGCGAAGCCAGAGCACGCGACGCCGCTCCGGCGGTGAGGGCGCTGCTCCTGGATCTCGAGCCCGAGGTCCGAGCGTCCGCCGCGTGGGCGCTCGGGCGGCTCCTTGACCACGAGTCGGAGGATGCCTTGCTGGAGGCGATCGCTGACGTCGACCCGACCGTGCGGCTCGAGGCCGGCTGGGCGCTGATCCAGCTCGGGTACAACGAGGGTCGGATGAGGCTCCGGGCGCTCCTCAAGGGCGAGGACCGGCCCGACTGGATCCGGCGCAAGGCTTGGCGACGCAGCGTGAAGAGCCGACTCCTGGGGTGGGCCCTCGGGGTAGACGTGTGCGAGCGTGCGGCCGCGTACCGAGACCAGTCCGAGGTCCTGTTCTGGACGGAGACTCCGAAGAAGCCCGTCGAGAAGACGATCGCGAAGCTCAGCTCGGACGACGAGGACGTGCGATGGCGTTCGGCATGGTCGTTGTGGCAGGCGCACGACCTGAGAGCGACGGACGCACTCGTGAAGTGCTTGGATGATCCGAGTTCGAAGGTGCGCGCCGGCGTCTGCAGCGCGCTCGGCTCGCTCGCTCCGCCGCCGGCGCCCGAGGCCCTCGCGAGGCTGCTCACGGACGAGCACTACTTCGTGCGAGCCATGGCCGCTCGGGCCCTGGGCGACATCCGTGTCGGCTTCCCGACCGAGGCCGTGGTCGCGCTCCTCGACGATCCGTCGGAGGTCACCAGGTCGGCAGCGGCCCACGCCGTCGGAGAGGCTCGGGCGACTGACGGCGCGACAGGGCTAAGGGGCGCACTACAGGACCGCAAGGCGGTGGTGCGGCAAGCTGCGGCTTGGTCACTCGGGCGGCTTCTCGACCATGGCTCGACGGACCGCCTGCTGGTGGCAAGCACGGATGACGATCCCGGCGTCCGCCTCGAGGCAGGCTGGGCCTTGATCCAGCTGAGGCGCGACGAAGGGCGGCAGACACTCCGCAGGATCCTCGACGAGAACGCGTGTCCCGACTGGATCCGCCGCAAGGCTTGGCGACGCAGCGTGAAGAGCCGACTCCTGGGGTGGGCCCTCGGGGTAGACGTGTGCGAGCGTGCGGCCGCGTACCGAGACCAGTCCGAGGTCCTGTTCTGGACGGAGACTCCGAAGAAGCCCGTCGAGAAGACGATCGCGAAGCTCAGCTCGGACGACGAGGACGTGCGATGGCGTTCGGCATGGTCGTTGTGGCAGGCGCACGACCTGAGAGCGACGGACGCACTCGTGAAGTGCTTGGATGATCCGAGTTCGAAGGTGCGCGCCGGCGTCTGCAGCGCGCTCGGCTCGCTCGCTCCGCCGCCGGCGCCCGAGGCCCTCGCGAGGCTGCTCACGGACGAGCACTACTTCGTGCGAGCCATGGCCGCTCGGGCCCTGGGCGACATCCGTGTCGGCTTCCCGACCGAGGCCGTGGTCGCGCTCCTCGACGATCCGTCGGAGGTCACCAGGTCGGCAGCGGCCCACGCCGTCGGAGAGGCTCGGGCGACTGACGGCGCGACAGGGCTAAGGGGCGCACTACAGGACCGCAAGGCGGTGGTGCGGCAAGCTGCGGCTTGGTCACTCGGGCGGCTTCTCGACCATGGCTCGACGGACCGCCTGCTGGTGGCAAGCACGGATGACGATCCCGGCGTCCGCCTCGAGGCAGGCTGGGCCTTGATCCAGCTGAGGCGCGACGAGGGGCGGCAGACCCTCCGTAGGATCCTCGACGAGAACGCGTGTCCCGACTGGATCCGCCGCAAAGACTGGCGTCGCGACGTGCGGCGGGCCCTGCGGGGCTGGTAGCGGCGGAGTACCTGCGGGCGGGGGCCGGAATCCTTAACGCGCAACCAGGGGGAACCTGTGCTTCAATACCGCCACGCGGGAACGACGAGGCGAAGCAGGCACACTTCTTACTCAATACACGCAATTCTACAGCTTCGTCCGCGATCTCCCGTTAAGTGTCCGTTATCGATCGCCGCGGCGTCGCGCGGCCCGAGCCGAGGGAGGGGCGAAGCCATGAAGAGGAACCACGCGCTGCTCTCGCTAGCGGCGGTTCTGCCCAGCGCCCTTGCGGTTTGCTGGGCGTTCACACAGGCGGACGCCTGGGGGCGGAGCGGCGCGTCAGGCGGCGCGCCGGCCGGGGAGGCGACGGAGTCCTACGCGCCCCCGGCCGCGCGTACGAGCCCTTCGACGCACAAGCGGCAGATGCTCGAGGCCGAGTTCCAAGGGCTCTCCTTGGAGGAACTCCTGGGCTTCATGCGTAGCCCGTCCGCGGAAGCGCGGGCGGCCGCGACGAAGACCCTCGCCACGCCCCAGCGCGCGGTCCCAGCCCTGGAGCCGTTCTTCGCGGCCGCGCTGCACGATCCGGACCCGGTGGTTCGCCGAAGCGCGGCGTTCGGGCTGGCGGCCAGCGGAGGAGCCCACAGCGGCGTCGTCCCCGCCCTCGCCGGGATGCTCGACTCGGACGACCTAAGCACCCGCATCGGAGCCGCGTCCGCTCTCGGGCGCTACGGAGCCGCCGCCGAGCAAGCGCTCGGGAAACTCCGCGCCGGACTCGCTTCCGAATCGCCTCTGGAGGCCATGGCCTGCGCCGGGAGCCTCGGGGCGATCACTGGCGACCTCGGCTATGTGGACCAGGCGCTGCTCGATCGGCTCGACGCCGAAGACCCGCAGGACCGTCAGCTCGCCCTGAACGGCATCGCCCGCGCGAAGGGCGTCACGGCGCTTGAACTGACTCGGCGGCTCGACTCCGAAGGGGCAGGCGCCTCCGGCGGAGCGAACCTCGTCTCGTGCATCACTGCGCGCTAGCCGCGGACAACCGACCGCGCTCGCCGCGGCCGGTTGTCCACGTCCACCACTACTCGACCGGCGCCTCCGCGGCGACGACGACCATCCAGTCCTGAGCGTCCTCATCCCAGGCGAGGACGGCGATCTCACGGGTGAGCGCCGTCTCCCCACCCATCGTGACGCTCATGTTCGTGGCAACGAAAGCGACGCCGATTCCGACCGCCATCTCATCGTCGGACTCCTCGACCGGAGCCATCGTCATCGGCGGCGCTTGCTCGGCCATGGCCGTGACGTCCGCGATGCGCGCGACCGCGATCTGGCCGCCTGGGCCGTACGGTCCCGCCATGACGCCTTCCGGGTTGCACATCTCGAAGAAGGCCTTCGTGTCGCCGGTCGCGCCGATCTCGGCGAACTGATCCAAGCGCTCCCAGAGCTTGGCGACGCCGTCCTGTACGGGACCCTCGGCGTTCTCCGGGTCCTCGAGGACGATCGTCAGGCTGATGTTGATGAGTTGCCAGCCGTCATCGGTCATGACGCCGACCGCGATCACGGCAGGGGTCCCCTCGAACGGCGCTTCGCCCAGATCCAGGTCGAGAGGCGCCACGGCGTAGCCGAGATCCCCGCACACCTTGGCCTCGTAGTCCAGGAACGCCAGGTTCCGCGGCGCGGCGTCGCCGGCGATCTCGTCGAGCGCCTCCTCGCGCGTCACGAGGTCGCCCTCCATCTCGACCATGATGAACGTCTCGTGGAGAAGCGCGTCGACGGCGTCCGCGTCGCCGTCGCCCGCCGCGGCGAGGAGCTGATCGAGCGTTGCCGCGAAGTCCTCCTCCGGCGTCTGCGCGCACGCCACGCTCGCCAAGACGAGCGCGATTCCCGCGAGCGCGAGTGATCTGTACCTCCGCATGTGTGAACCCCTCTCCAAACGTCTCTGGCGCCGTCCCCCGGCGTCCGGCCCGCTATTCGCCGACCCCAGCCCCTGTCCTGTGACGTTCGGGTGAAGAAGCGGTTACGGGGCAAGCGCCGGGTCTCGCCAAGGAGTCGTGCGTCGAGCCACAGAAGCTTCGTGCACTGTCACGGCGAAAGGATGGGTCGCGTGGGAACGAGCGAGCCGACTGTCTGGGGCGTCCACGCAGGGAGGTCCGGGGACGCCCATACTCTCTTCCTGAA
Source organism: uncultured Armatimonadia bacterium (assembly GCA_964497385.1). Classification (GTDB taxonomy): domain Bacteria; phylum Armatimonadota; class Zipacnadia; order UBA1398; family UBA1398; genus CAZCER01. The sequence goes on from CAZCER010000043.1 coordinate 10,954, forward strand.
CCATGGGGTCGTCGCCCTCGGCTGGTACCGGATCGGGGACCTCAGGTCCGGTCCGATCGACAGGGACGCGCTGAAGCGCCGCATCGCCGAGGCGTACCCCGACATGAAGCCGGGCGCGGTGCCTGTGTCCGCCGGGCAGCTCTTCCGCTTCGTTCGGGAGATGCGGGTGGGCGATGTCGTGGTTTACCCGTCCAAGGCCGACCGGGAGATCCACATCGGCATCGTGCGAGGTGAGTACGAGCACCACACAGACCGCGAGCCTACGTACCCCCATCGCCGCGCGGTTGAGTGGAAGGTCTCGGTTCCCCGCATCCGCTTCAGTCAGGGCGCGCTCTATGAGATAGGCTCGGCCGTGAGCCTGTTCAGCATCAGGAGCCACGCGGACGAGTTCCTCGCGGCGCTCGGCGGTCGTACCCCGGCGGAGCGGGAGGAGGACGAGACGATCGCGCCCGTCGCCGAGGAGGTGGCTCGGAACACCCGAGACTTCGTCCTGAAGCAACTCGCCACAGAACTGAAGGGCCACCCGTTCGCCGACTTCGTGGCCCACCTGTTGCAGATCCTGGGCTATCGAACGCGCGTGTCGCCACCTGGCGCGGACAAGGGGATCGACATCGTCGCCTACAGGGACGAATTGGGGCTGGAGCCGCCGATCATCAAGGTGCAGGTGAAGAGCACCGAGGGCACCGTTGGGGATCCGGAGACCTCCGCCCTGTACGGCAAAGTGACCGGGGATGAGTACGGCTTGCTGGTCGCCCTGGGGTCCTTCTCGAAGCAAGCCAGAGACTTCGCGGACAGCAAATCCAACCTGCGCCTGCTTGATGGGGACGACATCGTCGAGCTGCTGTTGAGGCATTACGAGCGAATCGACCCGCGTTACAAGGCGCTCATTCCGCTCAAACAGGTCTACATACCCGAGCGCGTCGATGAGACCGAGGCGTGAAAGCCGGCCTTACGCAGAACGCCCGACCCCACTGGGGCCGGGCGCGAAGAGGTCTGGTTTGGTGGCGAGGGCCGGGCTTGAACCGGCGACACCAGGATTTTCAGTCCTGTGCTCTACCAACTGAGCTACCTCGCCGCCTGACAATCGGACTCAGATTGTAGACACTCGCGAGAGCGGATGCAAGGCCCGAAGAGCCGCTTGGGGCCTCCCCTGAAAGGCGCCGCCGCCTCACAGGCTGACCTCCAGAGCGACCACCGACTTCGGCGCAAGCGTCACCGTCAGGGCGCCGCCGGACACCAGAGCGCCGTCGAACTCCGTGGGCGCCAGGACGTCCGGCTCCTCGAACGTGTTGTGCGCGTCCATCGCCTTAGCGGTGAGCGCGCGCCCCGACGCGGACCGCACGGTCACGCCCCGAACCTCGCAACGGAGATCGGCGCCGCGCTCCAGGTCGAGGTTCACGAGCGAGAGACGCAGCTTCCCGTCCTGCCCGCGGGAGGCCGAGGCATGCAGATGCGGGACGCTGGCGGAGTCGGGGCCGCACGTCTCGCATTCCAGATGAGTGGGCAGGAGCGTCGCGTCCTGGTGACCCTTCAGCATCTCGAACACGTGGTACGTCGGCGTCCGGAGCATTCGGGCCCCTTCGGTCAGGACCATCGCCTGCAGGACGTTGATCGTCTGCGCGATGTTCGCCATATGAACACGGTCGGCATGCTGGTGGAAGACGTTCAGCGTCACGGCCGCCACCAGCGCGTCCCGCAGGGTGTTCTGTTGGTAGAGGAAGCCCGGGTTCGAGCCCGGCTCCACGTCGTACCAGGTTCCCCACTCGTCCACCACGATCCCGACGCGGCCCGCCGGGTCGTGGCGGTCCATGATCGCCTTGGTGCTCCGGATGAAGGGCTCGATGGCCAGGGCCTTCCGGAGCGTCACGTACCACTCGTCGGCGGAGAAGCCGACCGCGGGGCCTTTCGCGCCCCACTCGCCCGGCACGGTGTAGTAGTGGATGCTCAGGCCGTCCATGCAACGTCCGGCTTGGCGCATCAGCACTTCGTTCCACGCGTCGTCGTTTCCGCACGCGACCTTGTAGAGTCGCCCGCCGCCAAAGTGCCGGCAGAAGCAGGCGTACCGGCGGTACTCGTCCGCGTAGTACTCGGCGCGCATGTTTCCGCCGCAGCCCCAGTTCTCGTTCCCGACCGCCCAGTAGGTGAGGGGCCAAGGCTCGTCGCGTCCGTTCGCGCGCCGTGCGTCGGCGCGAGGGCTCTGGCCCGGCATGGTGAGGTACTCGAGCCACTCCACCATCTCGCGGACGGTCCCGGAGCCCACGTTCCCGCAGATGTACGGCTCGCAGCCGAGCATGGCGCAGAGATCCATGAACTCATGCGTCCCGAAGTGGTTCGTCTCCGTTACGCCGCCCCAGTGGACGTTCACGATCGAGGGTCGCCGCTCGCGCGGGCCGATCCCGTCCTCCCAATGGTAGGTGTCCGCGAAGCACCCGCCCGGCCAGCGCAGATTGGGCATGTTGAGGGCGCGGAGCGCCTCGACGACGTCGTTCCGGATGCCCCGCGTGTTGGGGATCGGCGAGTCCTCACCCACCCACAGACCCTCATAGACGCAGCGACCCAGATGCTCCGCGAAGTGGCCGTGGATGTGCTTCGAGATGGTGTGCGCGCCCAGATCGGCGTTCACGATCAGGCGGTTCATGCGTGCACCTCCGGGTCGGTGTGGCGTGCCGCGCGGCCAACCGGCCGGCGTGCCGGAGGATACGGCGCAAGCCGCGGAGGGACCTGCGCGCCGCGGAGGGCGTCCGAAAGGTGAGGAACTCGCGCCGAAAGGCCGAAGAAACGGTGTTGGATGGGCAAAGGGGAGCCTGTGGCTGCGGAGAGGACGCGTACCGATGCACCGATGCAGTGGGATGTCGCGTAGGAGGTTCCTTGCCCAGGCGGGCCGAGCTGCGGGGGCCGCCGCTCTGTGGGGCGCGTCGGGCGGCGCGCTGCTCGGGGCGTCCGCCAGCGCCTTTGCCCAGGGCGCAGCCGACGCGCGCGTCGGAATCGGCCGGAACCCGGCCATCTGGAGCGACCAAGACGGCGTGAACTACGACGTGCTGGCCCAGGTCGTCGACAACACCCTCATGTGGTTCACCGGCGAAGACTCGGCCGAGAAGGCCTGGGGTTCGCTCTTCTCTTCGGACGAAGTCGTGGGCCTCAAGCCGAACGGCCTCGGGGGCCTGAGTCTCGCCACCTCGCGGCAGATGAGCGAGTACTGCGTCGAGCGCCTCACCGGGATCGGCGTGAAGCGCGAGAACATCATCATCTGGGAGCAGACGCCGGGCTTCCTCGCGAACTGCGGGATCGATCCGAGCGACATCCCGTGGGGCGTGCGCGCGGCGGTCACCTCCGACGCGCCGGGAGCTGAGTTCCATCACGGAACCGTGCACGACACCCTCACGGCCGTGGTCACGGACTACGTGGACGCTTTCGTGAACCTCCCGATCCTGAAGGATCACGGCATCTCCGGCGTGACGCTTTCGATGAAGAACCACTACGGCACCCTGCTGCACCCCGGGAACCATCACAACAACACCCGCGAGCAGATCGCCGATCTCGCTTCCATCCCGGTCATCAAGGACAAGTCACGCCTGATCCTCTGCGACAGCCCCCACTGCGTCGTCGTGGGGGGGCGGGGGGGGGACCCGCACTTCTTCCCGAACGCGATCATGGTCGCGACGGACATGGTCGCCCAT